>NZ_JAQMTJ010000295.1:0-12312 GCF_028330815.1 Dolichospermum lemmermannii CS-548 | reverse complement strand
TTCCTCCTGACTCCTGACTCCTGACTCCTGACTCCTGACTCCTGACTCCTGACTCCTATAATTGACGTTGAATGCGATCGCTTAAAGGACTGTATTTTGAGGCTAGACGCGCCCTACCGGATGCTGCCCATTCTTGGAGTTTTTGAATCTGTTCGAGGGCAGTTCGTGCCAAGGGGATAATTTGACTAGCAGCCTCTAAAATATCATCAGTGGTGAAATCACGGTTTTGACTAAAGCCAATGTGCATGGCTTCAATTAACGTTTGTTCAATTTCTGCACCGGAAAAATCGGGAGTTTCGTAGGCTAATCTTTCGATTTCATAGCTGTTCAAATTATGGGGACGCAATCGGGATAAATGCACATTGAAAATGGCTTTTCTTTCTTCTTGGCTGGGTAAACCGACAAAGAAAATTTCATCAAATCGCCCTTTTCTTAACATTTCTGGTGGTAACGCCTGAATATCATTAGCAGTAGCCACAACAAATACAGGAGAAGTTTTTTCCGCTAACCAATTGATAAAAGTCCCAAATACCCGGCTGGTAGTTCCTGCATCACCTTTGCTACCCAAACCCGAAAAAGCTTTATCAATTTCATCAATCCAAAGTATACAGGGAGCGAGCGCTTCTGCGACTTGAATCATTTGCCGGGTGCGGGATTCTGACTCACCCACCAAACCACCAAATAACCGCCCTACGTCTAATCGTAACAGAGGTAAATGCCAATGGTGAGCGATCGCTTTGGCCGTTAAAGATTTACCAGTTCCTTGAATTCCCACCAACATTAACCCACGGGGATAAGGTAAACCATATTGTCGGGCTTTTTCGCTAAACGAACCCCCACGCCGAATTAACCAATCTTTCAAATTATCCAAACCACCAATATCAGTAATTTCCTCAGTGGCGGGGTAAAAATCAAGAATTTGGGTTTGGCGGATAGTTTGCCGCTTTTCTGCCAAAACTAAATCTACATCTTCCGGTTCTAATTGTCCATGAGTGGCGATTCCTCGCGCCAATACCCGGCGGATTCTTTCCATAGACAACCCTTGACAAGAACGCACCAAATCATCCAAAAACTTGCCAACAGGCGGATTCCCGGTGGCTTGTAACAACCGTTCCACCTCCATTTTGATTTCCGAGGCGTTAGGTAGGGGAAACTCAACCACCGTCAGCACTTCCGTCAAATCGTCAGGAATAGCGACGCGAGGGGATAATAGGACAATATTTTTCGGTTGTGATTTCAGCAGTTTGGCTAAATTACGAAGTTTACGAGCGATCGCCACATCATCCAAAAATCTATGATAATCTCGTAAAATCAACACCGCAGGTGCAGCAGCAGTCAACTTTTCCACAAACTCCAAAGCCTGTAACGGGTTACGTTTACCAAACCCCACATCATTAGGACTTCCTTGATAACCGTCCACAAAATCCCAAGTATACACCGGACGATTACCTTGATTTATCGCCTCTTCCCGAATCGCCGCTTCTACCCGTTCTTCCTCATAAGTGGGAATATAAATCAACGGATAACGAGCGCGAAGTAACAATTTAAACTCATTACGAAAATTCATAAAAAACAAGTATGGCTAAAGCTGCGTTATCAAAATCAATAAGGTTTAGTATAATACCATATCCGATTGTACATCACCTGTTAATAATCAATGCAGACTTATTTTGGAGATATCTATTGGTAACATAAATTATGTTTCGCGCAAAGACACAAAGGGGCAAAGGCGCAAAGTTTGAGATTTTGAGTTTTTCAACACCAGTAGCATTAAAGTAAAAATAAACATCTACAGTTAATCGTCAAAAATCCATGCTTACCAAAAATAAAAAAGAAATCAACTGGAAACCTATTATCAAAAAATTTGTCGCTGTAGTTGGTGAAAAAGGCGTAGTTCAACGCAAAGAAGAACTTCTCACCTATGAATGTGACGGTTTAACCAGCTATAAACAACGTCCCCCAGTTGCAGTATTACCCCGAAGCACAGAACAAGTATCAGAAATTGTTAAAATTTGCAATCAATATTCTGTTCCCTTTATTGCCAGAGGTTCAGGAACGGGTTTATCTGGTGGGGCTTTACCAACAGAAAATTCCGTTTTGATTGTCACTTCTTTAATGCGACAAATCCTCAGTATTGATTTAGAAAATCAACGGGCTGTAGTGCAACCAGGAGTAATTAATAGTTGGGTGACTCAAGCTGTTAGTGGTGCTGGTTTTTATTTTGCACCTGACCCTTCTAGTCAAATTATTTGTTCCATTGGTGGCAATATTGCCGAAAATTCTGGGGGAGTCCATTGTTTAAAATATGGTGTGACAACAAATCATGTTTTGGGCTTAAAACTTGTGCTTCCTGACGGTGAAATAGTTGATGTTGGTGGACAAATTTCTGAAATGCCGGGTTATGATTTAACAGGTGTATTTGTGGGTTCAGAAGGAACATTAGGAATTGCCACAGAAATCACCCTGAAAATTCTCAAGAGTGCGGAATCTATTTGTGTCTTACTAGCAGATTTTACCAGCGTAGATGCTGCGGCTGCCACTGTTTCTGATATTATTAGCGCGGGGATTATTCCCGGTGGCATGGAAATGATGGATAATATTAGTATCAATGCCGTAGAAGATGTTGTTGCTACTAATTGTTATCCTCGTGATGCTACGGCTATTTTATTAGTAGAAATTGATGGTTTAGAAGTAGAAGTTTCTGCCAATAAACAGCGAGTTATAGAAATTTGCAAAAAGAATGGGGCGCGAGATGTTACTAGTGCTAGTGACCCAGAAACTAGATTAAAATTATGGAAAGGCAGAAAAGCAGCTTTTGCGGCTGCGGGACATATTAGCCCTGATTATTATGTACAAGATGGGGTAATTCCTCGGACTCAATTACCTTATGTTCTCCAGGAAATTGAAAGATTAAGTCATAAATATGGTTATCCCATTGCTAATGTTTTTCATGCTGGAGATGGTAATTTACATCCATTAATTTTATTTGATAATTCTGTACATGGAGAATTGGAAAAAGTCGAAGAATTGGGAGGAGAAATTCTCAGGCTATGTGTAAGAGTAGGTGGAAGTATTTCCGGTGAACATGGTATTGGTGCTGATAAGAAATGCTATATGCCAGATATGTTTAGTGAAGCTGATTTAGAAACAATGCAATGGGTAAGACAGGTATTTAATCCCCAAGGTTTGGCAAATCCTGGCAAGATTTTTCCCACACCTCGCACTTGTGGAGAAGCAGCTAAAGCATCTATTCAACAATTCTCAGGTGTAGAAAGATTCTAAGAAAGGAGTCAGGAGTCAGAATGAAGAATAAATATTTTTCTGTTCCCTGTTTCCTGTTCCCTCTTCTCTGTTCCTTGTTTTATCAAAAAATATTCATATCTTTATCTAATCCCCACAATAAAATTGGATTTTGTAGTTATATAGATATTAGCAATCTAGACTTATTTAACTAATGAATTCTGTATTACGGCGGTTTTTTGTGTATTTTTTGTGTTTGGGATTTGTCATTAGTTTAACAATATTTCCCATTTCTGCAAATCCTAGTTATACTCAAAATTCAAATTCTCTACCTGTAACTACAGAAATTCGTGGTGTTTGGCTGACTAATGTTGCTAGTGGTGTATTTTATATTCCTTGGGGTATTGAAAGGGCTATAAATCAATTAGCCGCACTTAATTTTAATACCATTTATCCAGTAGTTTGGAATCGAGGTTACACCTTTTATAAAAGTCCTTTAGCAAAAAAAAATACAGGTTCAGATAGTCAACCTTTGCTGAATTTTATTCATGGTAAGAATGATTTTTTAGCCAAGTTAGTAAAATTAGCCAGAAGTAAAAATTTGACAATAATGCCTTGGTTTGAATATGGGTTAATGACTCCTCCTGATTCTGCTTTAGCTAAACTACATCCAGACTGGTTAACTATTGGACAAAAGGGTGTAGAATCTATATCTGAAAATTTAATAGAAGATATGATCAATGGAGTTTATAAGCAAGCTTGGTTAAATCCTTTACATCCAGAAGTCCAGAATTTTATCCGCGGTTTAATTTTAGAAGTTATCAAAAATTATAATGTAGATGGCATTCAAATTGATGATCATTTTGGAATGCCTGTACAGTTTGGTTATGATGCTTTTACTATACAACTTTATCAAAAAGAACATCAAGGAAAAACACCACCTATTAATCCTTTTGACCCCAAATGGATGCGTTGGAGGGCTAATAAAATTACTGCATTTATGGACAGTATTTTTAAGTCTGTAAAGGCAATTAAACCCTATGCCAAAATATCTCTTTCTCCGAATTCACAATATTTTGCTTATAAATACTATTTACAAGATTGGGAAAATTGGGTGAAAAAAGATCTGATAGATGAGTTGATTTTACAAGTATATCGCAGTGAAAAAAACTCTTTTATTCAAGAAATGTCTAAACCAGCAATAAAATCAGCCATGAAAAAAATTCCCGTGGCTATTGGGATATCAACAGGAAATTTATTAAAGCCTGTAGATATTGATCAAGTTAAGGAACAGGTGAAAATAGTCCGTAATCAAAAGTTTGCTGGGTTCTCTTTCTTCTATTGGGAAAGTTTATGGGGTTACATTATTCCCGAATCACCTTATCAGCGTCGTCAGGCTTTTTTGAAGATGTTTGATACTCAAGCCCTTAGACCATTAAAATTAAAGAAATTATCATGCAATTATCACCTGTTAAAACTAAATATCGAATTCTAAATTTTACATTAAAATGGATTTTTGCTACTTCATTGGGTTTTTTATTTAGTTTATTAATGATTGAGATTAATGAAAAACCAGATATGAGTCTCATGGAAGCTGCTATCGGGAGTTTAACAATTGCTATCCCCCAAAGTTATCTGCTCAGAAAAATAATTTCTCCTGTAAAGTGGGTATTATCTACCCTTTTTCCCTGGGTAATTATTGCCGCAATGGGGATTGGTGTTTTGGGTTGGACTGTGACTAATTCTCCGTTTCTACCCACGCGACTTTTTGCGGGAATTATTATTGGTGGTATTGGTGGTTTATTAATTGGTATATCACAATGGTGGTTAGCTATTCCTCCATCATTTTCTTCAGCATGGAAATGGATATTTGTGAATATGATGATTTGGATGATAGCTATCCCCATTGGTTCAACTGTAGGTTTATTTTTGCACAGAAGTACCAATTTATTTTTAGGGGAAGTTGCGGGATTAGCTATTACCTGGTTATTGGTGGCAATATTCACAGGAATCTCTGCTGTGAAAATAATCAAAGATTTGTAATAGAGGAGTCAGGAGTCAGGAGTCAGGAGGGAAGAAAGAAGAAAGAATGGACTTGGAAAATTACTTATTCCCTTTCCCAATATAAATTTTGTTCCTCATTCAATTGCATACGGTTATATAATTAGCTTTGGTTTGTAATTTTAAATTGTCATGACTCTACCTAATTGGATTACTTTTTCTCGACTGCTAGGAATACCTTTTTTACTTTACGGTTTATACAATCCCACAAATCAAGCAAAGTGGATATGTTTGACAATATTTTTAATTGCAGCGTTAACTGATTGGTTAGATGGATATTTGGCCAGAAAACTTAACCAAATTAGCGAGTTAGGTAAGTTTCTTGATCCTTTAGTAGATAAATTATTGGTACTTGCACCATTGTTAGTATTGGTAGAATTGGGAAAAATTCCAGCTTGGGCAGTGTTTATAATTTTAGCACGGGAATTAGCGATCGCAGGTTGGCGAGTTAATCAAACTACTATTACTGGTGCAAATATTTGGGGTAAACTGAAAACGGTTAGTCAAATCATCGCCATATCTCTACTAATTTCCCCCTTATCTCCAACTTGGCAAACTCCGGTTTTAATTGCCTTTTGGATATCTGTAATCTTAACAATTGTTTCCGGAATAATTTATCTCATTCCTCAAAAAATTAGCGAGTAAAAATAAATTTATGAAGATGAAACTCGAATTTTAAAAACCAGATTACACAAGATTTTTTAACTCAGCAATAAAAAACCCTGGCGAAACTGACCAGGGTTAATTAGGAGAAAATTTGAATGACGATTAGATACAAATACCGAAGCGGGAAATTTTAGCTAACCCCCAAGGTAATTAGAACTATAGAAGTTAAAAATAATATTGCTACTACACCTTGAAAGGCATAGGTGCTTTGTTGCGCTTTTGTAGGAAATTCTGCGTAGTAAAGTTTGGGTTCTTTGGCGTAGTTGTTAAGAATGCCTTTTTCATTAGTTGTGGTATACATAATGTTTTTTCTTGGGTTTGTTACTTTATGTAAATTAATATAACAAGATTGTTACAAAGTGTCAATAGAACTTGACAAAAAAATAATTGATGTTAAAGACAAGCCTTGCTTATCTGAAATTAGAGAAGCAGCCAGCCATGAAAAAACCCACCTGCGCGGGTTTCCAGTGGGAAGTTAGCGAAGGTGGGTTAAGATTAATCTAATTAAAAATTTAGCCAAAAAATGTTCTATCAGTTTACAACTAGTTGTAAACTGCTATGCAAAGAGAATTTCGATTTTAAATGGGCAGTACCAGACTCGAACTGATGACATCCTGCTTGTAAGGCAGGCGCTCTACCAACTGAGCTAACCGCCCGTTTCTTTCACTCAATCAATATAGCATAGCCTTGCCAAATTTTGCAAGTCTTTTGATAAACTTTTTTTTAGAGCTGGGAAAGCTTGATTTAAACGGTATTGAGCTATACTGACTCAGGACTAAAATTTTTAATTTTTAATTTTGAACTTTTAATTTTCTAAGATGCCCTCTGGTCAAACGCATGATCGCATTACTATTTGGTCTATGCCTGTAGTGGCGAGTATAACGCTGGTTTCCACTCACAGCAGTAATATGACTTTGTTAGTGGCGGGTGGGTTTATGTTTGGGGGGCTGATGTTTGGTCCCGATTTGGATATTTACTCCCGTCAATTTCAGCGTTGGGGTTTTCTGCGATGGATTTGGCTACCTTATCAAAAAAGTCTGCGCCATCGCTCTTTTTTATCTCACGGTCCGATTATTGGTACAACATTAAGAGTGGTGTATCTGACGACTTTTTTGGCCTTGGTAGCCATTGTGGTGGTGATGATTTTCACCAAGTTGGGAAATGTGGCTTGGAATTGGGGAGAACTGTGGGGAACTGTGGGGAAGACCATCTATATATATTATGGAGAATTTTTTGCCCTCTTTGTCGGCTGTGAACTCGGTGCAATGAGTCATTCTTGTAGTGATTGGACTGTTTCCGGTTATAAACGATTTCAAAAACAGGGTATTCAAGGTTTACTTCCCCGTGGCAAAATTAAGAAACGTAAAGTTAGCCCCAGTCGTCGCAGTGTCAAAAAGCGGTAAAAATATGGAAGTTAATCAGACTTTAGCGGCATTACAAGAATTAATAGATGTAGTTGCGAAATTGCGATCACCTCAAGGTTGTCCTTGGGATTTGGCACAAACCCCGTCAAGCCTGACTCCTTACGTGATTGAGGAGGCTTATGAGGTGGTAGATGCAATTCAAACTGGGGATAAAAAGGCTATTTCTGAAGAATTAGGTGATTTATTATTACAAGTAGTATTACAGGCGCAAATTGCCAGTGAAGCGGGTGATTTTTCTCTGCAAGAAATTGCTGAGGGTATTGCTCAAAAGTTAATACGTCGTCATCCTCATGTATTTGCTGATGTGACTGTGGCAAGTATGGAAGAGGTACACAAAAATTGGGAAACAATTAAAGCAGCAGAAAAAGGAGAAACTGTAGAAGAGCAAAAACTCAGTGATAAATTGAATCGTTATCGTCGCAGTCTTCCGCCCTTAAATGCGGCGATGAAGATCTCTGAAAAAGCTGCTAAAGTTGGTTTTGAGTGGAATAATGTGGATGAAGTTTGGGGAAAATTTCATGAAGAGTTAGGGGAATTTCAACAGGCTTTAGCTGAAGAAACCAAAGAAAGACAAGAATCAGAATTAGGTGATTTACTATTTGCCATTATTCAAATTGCCAGATGGCATAAACTTGATCCTAGTGCGGGTTTACAAGGGACAAGTCAGCGATTTATTCAACGATTGCAAAAAATGGAAGATGTAATTGAACGTCCGTTGACAGATTATAGTTTAGAAGAATTAGATGCCCTGTGGCAACAGGCTAAAGCCCAACTTGGTCATTAGACATCAGGTGAATTTAAATATTCTTTATGACTTTTCAAGAGGTCTATGAATGGTTAAATAAAAATGGAGTTTTGAAAAAGTTTGTCTACTTAGATGAAGAAATTTTAATCGCTTTAGATGGGACAGAATATTTCTCATCTAAGAAAATTAGTTGCCCTCATTGTAATTTTCGTAATCATCGAAATGGAACTACAACTTATTTTCATGGCTGTGTCACACCCATTGTAGTTTCTCCTAATCAAAAACAAGTAATTAATTTAGAACCAGAATTTATTAAAAAACAAGATGGACATCAAAAACAAGATTGTGAAAATGCGGCTGTTAAAAGATGGTTAAATAAGAATCATCAAAATAAGTATGGTTATGCTGCAACCCTTTTAGGAGATGACTAAAATGCTAAAATAAAGCCAGATATAACAAAAGTAAAATTGTAATTTTTTATGAAAACACATTCAAATGGATAAAATTTTTATTCTTGCTGACATGAATCATCAATAGGTAAGTAGGTTCGTGTGATAAAATCCAAATATATTGGGTTTTGTAAAATTGCTAAAACTCAACAAGAATAACGGATTGAATCAACCTTACATACCGTTACATGATTTGAATTTTTCCAGCCAACCTGCTGCTAACCAAAGTTGACGAGAATTGAGAATAAATCCATTATCTATGATTTTTGAAAAAGCCCAGTCATCAAGCATTCTTTATGAGTAACACAGAAGTAGTCGTAATTGGTAGCGGTATTGGCGGATTGAGTTGCGCTGCACTCTTAGCACGCTATGGAATTGATGTCACAGTAGTAGAAAGCCACTCCATTGCCGGTGGTGCGGCTCATGCTTTTGAACGCAATGGCTACAAGTTTGAGTCTGGACCCTCTTTATATTCTGGTTTATCCTATAGCCCTTCACCTAATCCCTTACGTCAAGTTTTAGATGCCATTGGCGAAGATTTACCCTGCGTCAATTACAATACCTGGGGTTGTTATTTACCAGAAGGCTACTTTGATGCTCAAGTTGGTGCTGACCAGTTCTGTGAAATATTACAACAACTGCGGGGAGATAACGCTGTAGCAGAATGGCGCAAACTCCAGGAAATTATGACACCTTTGGGTAAGAGTGCCACTGCTCTCCCACCCTCTGCCTTGCGCTACGATTTAGGTGCGGTGTTAACTATGGGTAAATTTGCCCCAGCTTTACTGCAACAGGCCGCTAACGTGATCAAATTAACAGGGTCTTTTTCTAACATTATTGATGGTGTAATCACAGACCCTTTTATTCGCAACTGGTTAGATTTACTTTGTTTTTTGTTATCTGGATTACCCGCAAATGGGACAATAGCCGCAGAAGTGGCGTTTATGTTTGCAGATTGGTATCGTCCTGGTGTGCAGTTAGATTATCCGATTGGGGGAAGTGGTGCATTAGTTGATGCACTGGTACGGGGGTTGAATAAACATGGTGGTAAGTTAATTTTGAATGCTCATGTGGAGCAAGTTTTAGTAGAAAATAACCGTGCTGTGGGTGTGCGACTGCGGAGTGGTCAAGAAATCCGAGCTAGTAAAGCTGTTGTTTCTAATGCTTCTGTGTGGGATACTCTCAAACTCATTCCTGAAGGGGCTTTACCTAAACGGTATGTAGAAAAGCAACAAGCAACACCTGAATGTGATAGTTTTATGCACCTGCATTTAGGTATTGATGCAGCAGGATTGCCTGAGAATCTAGGTATTCACTACATTGTAGTTAACGATTGGGACAAAGGCGTAACTGCACCGCAAAATGTGGTAGTTGTATCTATTCCTTCAGTTCTTGATTCGTCTTTAGCACCAGTGGGTAAGCACGTCATTCACGTTTATACTCCCGGTAATGAACCTTATGCTATTTGGCAAGGAAAGGAACGCAATAGCGAAGAATATGCGTTATTAAAACAAGAACGTGCAGAGGTGATGTGGCAAGCTTTAGAAAGAATTATTCCTGATATTCGTTCCCGTTGCGAAGTTAGTTTGGTAGGTACTCCCCTTACTCATGGGCGATTTTTGCGTCGTCATCATGGTAGTTATGGACCTGCTATAGCGGCAGGGAAGGGTTTATTTCCTGGTGGTAATACACCTTTATCGGGGTTGTTGTGTTGTGGAGATTCGACTTTTCCGGGGATTGGGTTGCCGGCTGTGGCTGCTAAGTAAGTTGGCGTTAAACAATCAACATATGTAACGAAATGTAAATTCGACAAATACCTTATAGATAGGTTATTTAAGGGTTTTTACGAAAAAAATGTATATTGATTTTATCGTGCCGACTTACTTAGTGGGATGATTGTTGCTAATGCGATTGCGCCTGTGCAGCAACATTTACAATATATTTCAGAGACATTTGGTTAAAATATCTTTACGCATGATTTGTATATCAGAAAATATAAATCTCCAATATCTGGGAGTGTAATTAAGTTAATACCAAAATACTTTCCATGTCACTACTATCAAATTGGGTAATTGTGGCCAAATTATCTCTCAAAATCTGCACAATCTTTGATGTGGGACTATTACCAATACGTAGATAAATAAATTTTGGTGGATGACCATAAAGTAAACTACGTTGATGAAAGTCAGAATCTTTGGAAATAATCATAAAACTATTCATTTTTGCGAATTCCCAAATAATAGCATCATCAGTATTTATAAGTCCTAAAGTTTTAACGTGTTGAGAATCAGGATACAAATCAAGAATTTTATCAACAATCCGATCTGATAAATTTTCGTTTAATAGCAGTTTCATAAAGATGCAACAAATAACTTTTTCTCTCGGTCAGCAGCAAAAGCAAGACAAGCCTTAATATCTTCAGATGTCAGTTCTGAAAAATCTTCCAGAATTTCAGCTTCTGTCATTCCACCTGCTAAATATTCTAGAATATCATACACAGTAATACGCATTCCGCGAATGCAAGGTTTTCCACTGCGTTTTTCAGGTTCAATCGTAATAATGTCTTGATAACTCATGATCTCTCCTGTTGTTTAATCTTTGGTCTATATAATTTTAGGGTAAATCATGGCAAATTAGTCTTAAGATAGCGATCGCTTATTCAGAGAGAAAGGGCGATCGCTCAAACAGGAAGGCGCATAGGTAGGACTTAAACATTTTTGATGAAAAAATAAGCCTCAAACCCTTACAGAACATGGGAAATACACCAAATACCTAAAAACATCTGAAAACTAAACATATCAAGAAACAAATCAAAACGATGTCAAACCATGTCCATATATACGCTTGAGGCTATTTTATCGGTGTTTTTTGTCTAAGTCCCATTAGTTATTTAGGACTTGCCTTTTCAAGGTAACTAACGGAAGTTAGATAAACGTGCCAAAGTTCTATCTTGAGCAGCAATATAAAGTTCTTCTTTTTTACTTTTGGATATAGCAAAGTCTGTAACATTCACTCCTAAAGTTGGAAGCGGTATAATGTGGCAGTTCTGCGATTGTTCTGCCTGTAGTTGCTCTAAACCAGTTCTAGCATTGATTGTAGCTTCAGCAATAAGTTTAGCCAGCCCTAAAAATCCATGAGCTTCTGGTGAAAAATAGGGATTTTCAAGCCTCAAGCCAATAATTGGTAGCGGTTGTGTCTCGTATTTATCTTGCAACGCCCAAACTGGGAAGTTACTCACCAAGCCCCCATCGACTAAAATTGACTTTCCTCTTCGCACTGGGACAAAGAAACCAGGCAACGACATTGAAGCGCGAACCGCTTCAGAAACTGGTTCGTAGGGCGTTCTATCGTTACTGAACAAAACCACTTCTTTTCTGACTATATCTGTGGCGACAACGGCTAAGGGGATTGGTAAATCTCTAAAGAGAGGCGAGCCTTTGCTTGTACCTAACAACCGCTGAGACAGTTTCTCTTCTAGCCACTTTTGAAAATGATCACCTTTGTAAAAACCTTGCTTTTTTTGAGCAACCAACCATCTCCAAGCTGGAATTCTGCAAACAGGGTCAAGGAATTCTTGAAAATCTTTATCACCTGAGTTCGATGTAAATAAAAAGTCTAAAAGTACGTAACAGTAACAGTTCTGTCAATAAGTATTGGTTATTGAGAATTAAAGCCCACACCAAAAATTTCTCAAAAAATTAATTTTTTGAAATGTATTTACTATTAG
>NZ_JAQMTJ010000023.1:0-36238 GCF_028330815.1 Dolichospermum lemmermannii CS-548 | reverse complement strand
TCAAATATTTTTTACCCCACCCTAACCCTCCCCTTGTAAAGGGGAGGGAACTGGATTTTTATTGTTTCCCCCCTTTACAAGGGGAAAGGGGGGTAGCAATGTGATGAAAATTACGGAATACCACTTTTCAAACATCCTCTAATCACGAGGGGCATTGAAAGCTTCCCAAGCAGCCTTAGCAGCATTTTGGAATCTGTCGCCCAAATCTGTGACATCCTTATGCAGTAAGTTCCAATTATGCTCTAATTCTTCTTGAATTTTAGCCCAAGAATATTCTAAGCGGTCTCTTTCGATCAGTTTGTCTTTTTCAATAGCTTCTCGTACCTGACGCACAGCATTTAAATAGGTTTCACGGGTAATAGTTCCAGCCGATTCAGCTTCAGCTTGGGCGCGGTTCTTAATCGCCTCTAATAATGCTGTAGTTTCCTGCTTAACTTCATCTATTTCCCCATTTTCGCTGGTATGAAGACTAATTTCTACGATTTCTATAGATTCAATATTGTTAGTAGTCATAGTTGCCACATCCTGTTGGTAAAGTTTACTTGTGGATGAATATTGCACCTGTAATCATCATAATTTGGTCATCAGTCAATTGGGGATTTATAAATATACTTATGACCAAAGATAGATTATTAACGACTAATCAGTTGCCTTTCTAATTGTAGTAAAGCTTCTACTCTTGCTTCAGTTGCTGGGTGACTAGAGAAAAGATTTCCCAAAAACTGCCCAGAAATGGGATGAATAATTAATAATGGTTCAAAAGCTGGATTAGCATTCAAAGGCATTTGTCTAGCTGTAGATTCTAACCGTTGCAAAGCCCTAGCTAAGGCGCGAGGATTACCTGTTAATTTTGCCGCACCAGCGTCAGCGGAGAATTCTCTAGTGCGGGAAATAGCCAACTGAATAATTGTTGCAGCCATAGGGGCAAAAATAACTGTAGCTAATACACCCAAAGGATTGCCACCTCTTTCATTATCCCGTGAACCGCCACCAAACCACAGACTATAACTGAGCATTTGCGCGAGGAAAGAAACAGCCCCAGCCACAGTAGCCGCCACCGCTTGAGTTAAGGTATCACGATTAATAATATGGGTAAGTTCGTGGGCAATTACGCCTTCTAATTCATCCTCTGGGAGGATGTCTAAAATCCCGGCAGTGACAGCCACAGCCGCGTGTTCGGGATCTCGTCCTGTAGCAAAGGCGTTAGCAGTGGGACTAGGAACAATGTACACTCCCGGCATGGGAATATTGGCACGGGCAGATAATTTTTGAACGATGCGATACAGTGCTGGTGCTTCTGCTGCGGTGACAGGTTGGGCGTTATATACGGCTAAAGCAATCTTATCTGATTGATACCAGGAGAATAAATTAGTCGCTGCTGCTAACCCAATTCCTATAATCAGGCCCCCCGTACCACCAATTACCCAGTAACTAATTGCTATCAATAATCCACTTAGAGTCCCTAGTAAAATAGCCGTTTTCAGTTGATTTCCCATCTTGATAACTCTCCTACTTGTGCTGTATTAATTTTTATAACTTTGTCTGGACAACAGCATCCTTTTAGCCACCTCTTGATTGTATCGAGTTCAATTTTGAGGTACAGTGATGAAAACCTGTCACCAAAGTACGGTTTTCCCTTTGAGACTGATTAAATAAAAGATTAATAATGTTACAACAGCCAGAAATTCGTGTTCCCATTGCTATTAGTTTAGGGGCAATAGCTGGGGCTTTAAGTCGCTATTATTTAACTTTGTGGTTTACGAACCGCTTTGGTTTTGGTTTTCCCTATGGAACTTTTTTTATTAATATTAGTGGTTGTTTAGCAATGGGGTTTTTCGCAACTTTAGCTATGGAAAAAACAGCGATGATTTCCCCAGAAGTTAAGTTGATTGCCGCTACAGGATTTTTAGGTGCATATACTACTTTTTCTACTTTTGGGTTAGATACAGTTGGCTTGTTACAACGTGGTAATTGGTTAGCTGCTGCTGGTTATTTTTCAGGTAGTACAATTTTAGGAATTATCAGTGTTCAATTAGGGATGGTTCTTGCTAGAATGTTCAATTAGAAGTTATGGGAAATTAATCAATACAGAAAATGGTGCAAACACAATCTCTGATCAACGATAATTCTATCACAGAAATATTACCTGGAGGGAGTAACCCCGATTCTTTCCAATTAGCAGAAGCATGGTATCCAGTTCACTATCTTCAGGATTTAGATAAATCAAAACCCACTCCTTTCACTCTTTTAGGTAAAGATATTGTAATTTGGTGGGATCATAAAAACTCATCTTGGCAAGTGTTTATAGATCAATGTCCTCACCGTCTTGCACCTCTTTCCGAAGGCAGAATTAATGAAGATGGACTATTAGAATGTCCTTATCATGGTTGGTCTTTTGCTGGAGATGGAACTTGTCAAAAAATTCCCCAACAGGTTGCTGGTGGAAAAGCGGAAACTTCTCCCAGGGCTTGTGTACCATCTTTACCAACAACAGAACGACAAGGATTATTATTTGTCTATGCTGGTAATCCAGAAAATGCCATAAATACCAAAGTTCCTGTAGTTGAACCCATAGAATCAGCACCAGAAGGCTGGGTAATTATGAACACTTTTCGAGATGTTCCTTATGATGCTTTAACATTATTAGAAAATATCCTTGATCCTAGTCATATTGCCTTTACGCATCATCTGACAGTGGGAAATCGTGCCAATGCTGCACCTTTAGAATTAGAAATAGTTGAATCAGGAAAACATGGTTTTGCAGGGATTTGGAAACAAGGATTAAAAGCGGGACAATCGGGAAAACTTTCCACAACATTTATTGCCCCTGGTTTAATGTGGCATGATATTAATGCGGAAAAAGGCAGAATTTTAACTGTTGTTTATGCTGTCCCCATTCGCAAAGGTGAATGTCGAATTATTGCCCGTTTTCCGTTTAAGTTTACGTCTAAACTTCCCGGATTTTTTATTAAAATTCGCCCTCGTTGGTATGTTCATATTGGTCAAAATGGCGTTTTAGAAGATGATCAAATTTTTCTCCATTATCAAGAACGTTATTTAGCGGATAAAGGTGGTAGTGGTAATTTTAATAAGGCTTTTTATCTAGCGACAAAAGCAGATACTTTTGTGGCAGAGTTACGTAAATGGGTAAATCAATTTCATGGGGAAACATTTCCTGGAGAATCTTTGCCACCACTTTTATTAAATAAGGAAGGATTGCTAGAAAGATATCATTCTCACACAGAAAAATGTGCTAGTTGTCGTCAGGCTTTAAGGAGAATTCAACAGTTAAAATTTTGGTGTGGTGTTTTTACAATTCTGGCTTTAGCTAGTAGTCCTTTATTCGCATTTTTGGTGGAAACAAAATCAATTTTATTAGTGCTGGTGGAAACATTTGTTCCTCTTTTATTAAGTGCAGGATGGTGGAAATTAAGTCAGTTGGAAAGGGAGTTTTATGAGGGGAGAATAATCCCCCCTCGTAATTTACCGGAGAAAAAAAGATAAATTGGTGGTTTCAAATTTCACTGAATACTATTCTTTTCATCTGTCTGAAGTGTGGGGTGGGTTTTTTATGGTCGTTAGATGGTAAAATGAGTCACTATAAAAATAATTATCTTTATATATTCCTCAACCGATGATAATTTGGGAACCAGGGCAACCAATCAACAAAGGTAAATATATCATTCAAGGCAAACCCTTGGGTAGCGGTGGTTTTGGTATTACCTACAAAGCTTTAGAACCCAAGACGGGTAAATTATACGCCATTAAAACTCTCAATCAGCAAATGCAATTGGGAGATGACTTTGCAGACCAACAAGTTAAGTTTATTAACGAAGCTTTAAATATACCAATGACAAATCATTCACAACAACCGGGAAAATACGATGCTGTACTGGGTGGTCAACATCAAACCTCAGAGTTTGCAGCAGTTTTAGGTGGGATTGAAGGGGTAAAATTAGGATTGAGTAATCCTAACCCCCAAGTGAGAATAGTGTCACTCAAACAGGCTTTGAATTATGGAGAAAGTGGGTTAGATTTAGTTATTCAGTCTTTAAATGATGACTGTGAAGATGTCCAAAATACTGCTTATGGTTTATTAACACTTCGTACAGAAGCAAAGGTAAAAGAAGCGTTAATAATATTCGATAATGCACAATTAAAATCAGATGTAGGAATGAACTACAGGAAACTGCGTGACTACCTCGCACAAAGGAAATGGAAGGAAGCAGACGAGGAAACAAGACGGGTAATGTTAGCAGTTGCGAAACGGGAAGAGGAAGATTGGTTAGATGAAAAAAGTATTGATAATTTTCCCTGTGCAGACCTCCGCACCATTGACCAATTGTGGGTAAAATACAGTGATGGTAAGTTTGGTTTTTCTGTCCAGAAACGAATTTATCAAAGTTTGGGTGGAACGAGAAAATATAATTGGGAAATATGGAAGAAGTTCGGGGACAAGGTAGGATGGAGAAAAGGCGGCCACTGGTTGTACTACAGTGATATTACTTTTGATAAGAAAGCAGCAGAAGGCCACCTACCCGTAAGTATGTTTAGATTTTACGATCGCATGACTTGGGTGGTCGATCTTTGGTCAGAGCGTCGGGAGAATCAGAGGGAACTTCTTCTCTCGCGTCGAGACTTGTAAACTGTAACATTTAAGGGTTACAAAAAAATATTAAGTCTGAATCAGGATAACCAGGATTAAAGGATTAACAGGATGGTAATTTATAGATGGTTTGTTTGGTGATGAAAATTGCATTTGTCTGAATCAGGATAACCAGGATTAAAGGATTCACAAGATAGTAATTTATAGATGGTTTAAATTATTCAAAAACAATCATCAAAAAACATCCTGTAAATCCCAACATACCCACACACCATCATCAAAAAATATCCTGTAAATCCTATAATCCTGGACATCCTGATTCTGACAAATTAAAATATTAGTACACCACAAATAAAATCAAAATCCTGTAAATCCTAAAATCCTGGATATCCTGATTCAGACAATAATATATTTATTTCCTAGCAACTATTTTGATGATCAAGCGATCGCTACAGTAAGATCAATTATGATTCTGCACTATTATTACAGGGTTAGTGATGGTGTCATTTCTTCCTTATCATTATCAAATTTTTAGTTGGGTTGCGCGATCGCTTAACCCAACCTACCATTTTTTACCTTTACTTGACGCAAAGACACAAAAAACACTTTGCGCCTTTGCTCCTTTGCGCCTTTGCGCGAAACAATAGTTATCCCGCAGCGTCAGGTAATGGTTTTTTGGGTGTTGCTAGTTGCAGGATGATTTCTAGTAACCAAGGGGCGAGACGTTGGCATAATACGGCTAAGTGAGATTGCCAGCCGACTAGGATTTCTGCGGTATCGTTTTCTATGCCGATGACGAGGGCTTGGGCGACTTGTTCGGGTGTCATGGGAATCACGCCCCGAAATGATTGCAAGTCGCGCACCATGTCTGTTTCCGTCAGGGAAGGGAGTAAGGCGATAACACGGACATTGTGTTGGGCGAGTTCTTGACGTAGTGCCTGGGTAAATCCGACAATGGCAAACTTAGTGGCGGAATATGTGGCCATTGTCGGGGCGGCAACTTTCCCCATTAAACTGGAGACATTGACAATGATCCCCCTTTTCTGACTAACCATGCGTTTGGCTATCAAGCTGGTGAGGGTGTACATTCCCATCAAATTGACGGAGAGTTCTTCTTGCAGTTGGGGGAGTTTTGATTGCAGAAATGAGTTTTGATGTGCGACTCCGGCACAATTTACGAGTAGATGAATGGGTCCATAACTGCGCCAAAGTTGGGCTACGGCTATGTTGACGTTGATTGAGTGAGTTAAGTCTAAAGCCATGATTGTAGTTTCTACGCCCAAAGCTTCGATTTGGGCGGCTACTTCGGCTAACTTTTGGCGATCGCGTGCTACTAATATTAACCTTTTCATGCCTTGTTTGGCTAATTCTAAAGCGATCGCTTTACCAATGCCACGGGAAGCCCCGGTAATTAGTGCAACTTTTCCTTGAATCTTCATCGGTTTTCACCTCCAAATTCTTCATTTTTCATCTTCCTTTTGCCTTCTTGGTAATCAACAGGGAAGACGATTGATGAACGGTAAACAAAAATCAAATTTCAATTCAGCGACAGGAACGAAGATACTTTTTCTGCTCATCTGCAATACCCCTTTATTGCTTCTCGACAGCAGAAATTCCTCGTTGTTAGGATGGGAATAATCAACATAAAAGACTGTTGGCAGGATGGATAAAGCTCATTGATTTTACCTCTCTATTTGCTCCGAGCATTCACCAGTGCTGTCGTACCTACACACATTAGCAACTAAATCAAGTTATTGCAATATTTTTTAATCAGGATTTCTGATCAGTCGTTTCCCTAAAGTATATATATCGCAATCTTAATTTATATAAGTTTTTATGAATAGTGAGCAATTCATATGATGATCCCCTCACAATTGGTTGATTTTTGTGACAAGGAACACATTTTTAACTTATTCAAGACAATATATTCTGCTGAATTTGTAGTGTATTAGTCATAATTTTTGGTAAATTCGCACTAATTTATAAAAACAAGAAAATGATTATTAGCAAAAGTGAATATTATATTTCTTCTTATTCCCTGAGACTCTGCGCATCTGCGTATTAGCGAAGCGGGGCGAAGCCCGATAAGTTCATACCCTTAAGCAGCAACGCCTAAAATCTAAAACTTGTTTAAAAGTTGAATTGTCTAATAATTCGCTTTCGCAGTTCATCAGCTATTAAGATGAACGGTGGACAGAACAATAACATCAATAAATATGATGGTTTTAAAGGTGCAGTCGAGAAGATTTTTTGTAGGGTAGGAGAGTAAATAATAGAGAGAATCAAAAACCATTCCACCGCAATTCCCCACCAAATAAAGCGGTTAGTAAAAAAGCCCAACCGTAAAATAGAAACCCGTTCCGAACGACAGGCAAAAACGTTACCATCTTGACAAGCTACAATTACCGCTAAAGTCATTGTTGTTGCTTGATAATAAATAGCCATTATCGTAGCATCTGCTGAGTGAGAGAGAATACTAGGACTGAGTGCCTGTAATTGGGGAAGATTATAGCCATTTGTCCACCAAACGAAGAAAAATCCTGCCATACCTGCCAAACCTTCCAGCAGTCCTAAAAAGCAGTAAGCACGCAGTAGTAAGGGTAAATCTAACAGTGCTTGAGATTTTTTCCGAGGTGGTAACTCCATTGAACCAGTTTCCGGTTTTTCTGCCCCTAATGCTAGTGCAGGTAACATATCTGAACCTAAATCAATGGCTAAGATTTGTAAAATTACTAATGCCGGGGGTATTTTCAGAAACACCATTGCCAGGAAGGGCAAAAACTCCGCCATGTTGGAAGCGAGAATATAAGTCATGAATTTGCGGATGTTTTGATACACCGCTCGACCCTGTTCAATGGCGGCGACAATGGTGGCAAAATTATCATCTATAAGCACAATATCCGCAGCTTCACGGGCAACATCTGTACCGCTAATTCCCATGGCAATGCCGATATTAGCAGCGCGTAAGGCGGGGGCATCGTTGACACCATCACCAGTGACAGCGACGACATGACCAAGGGTTTTATATGCTTCCACTAATCTGAGTTTCTGTTCCGGCATTACCCTGGCAAATACTAACCCGGTTTTGTGCTTGTGGAGGATTTGCCGCAATTGGGTATCAGAAAGATGTCCTAATTGTTCACCAGTGATGATTCTAGGTTTACCGTTAGCTAAACCAATGCGTTGTGCAATTGCTGCCGCTGTTAACCCATAATCACCCGTAATCATAGTAACTTGAATGCCGGCACGATGACAAAGAGCGATTGCATCCGCAACTTCTGGACGGGCTGGGTCAATCATCGCCACCAAGCCCAAAAAAGTCAAATCCTGTTCTAACAAGTTATGACCTAGCTGGTTTAATTCCGCCCCACCTTGTCTTGTCGCCACCCCTAAAACCCGATAACCCTGACTAGCCAATTGATCATTAGCCGCCACAATTTCCTGTCGCTGGGTTTGAGTTAGTTTCAGCTTTTCCCCTGAATGCCATAAATACTGCGAATGTTGCAATACATCTAAAGTTGATCCCTTGGTAAAAATCAAATACTGAGAATTTTCAGTATTGTCAAATTCCAAATGTCCTTCTAATAAAACCGTCATCATTCGTCGGTGGGAATCAAAAGGTATTTCCTGAATTCTGGGGGCTTGCTGTTGTAATTCTTCCAACTTCAACCCAGCCTTAATTGCTGCCACTAATAACGCCCCTTCCGTAGGATCACCCAATACTTGCCATTGATGAGAATCGGGGGGATGATTTAACCGGGCATTAGAACAAAGTGCCGCACCAGCCAACATTAACAGCACCTCATTTCTCCGTGTCCTCTGTGCCTCTGTGGTTCGTAACTCTTCCGTAAGAATTTCCACTTCTCCCTTGGGTTCATAACCTACCCCAGTCACATTAATCTGAATATTGGGAATCCATAATTGGCGAACAGTCATTTCATTTTTTGTCAAAGTCCCGGTTTTGTCAGTGCAAATCACCGTGACTGCACTCAGGGTTTCCACCGCAGACAAACGCCGCACCAAAGCATTTTGTTTAGCCATGCGTTTGACACCAATAGCTAAGGCTAAACTGACAGTAGGTAATAAACCTTCGGGGACAAATGCCACAATAATACCAATGGCAAAAATGAAACTTTCCTTCAGTTGCATTCCTACCAGCAACTTAGTGAGTAAAAATATCACCACCCCCATAGTCAAAGCAATGATGGTAATGATGTGAACTACTCTGGAAATTTGCACTTCTAAAGTGCTGGCTTCCCGCTTCACATGGGCAGTGAGATGGGCAACTTGACCAAATTCCGTATGTGTCCCTGTGGCATATACTACTGCCAGTCCCCGACCGGCTGCCACGGTAGAACCTGCAAATACTAAATTACTGGCTTCGGAAGCATGGATATTTGCGGCGGTGACAGGTTCGCTAATGCGGGGAACGGGCAAAGATTCCCCTGTGAGTACGGAGACATCTACATATAAAGACTGACTTTGAATAATTCTGGCATCAGCGGATATCTTATCACCTTCTTCTAACTGCATGACATCGCCGCTAACTAATTCACGGGCAGCAATTATAGATAATTTTCCATCCCGATAAACTTTAGCTTGGGAAGGTAAGATTTTCTTCAGGGCTGATAAAGCTTTTTCCGCTTGATATTCCTGCCAAAAACTAAAGATAGCATTAATCCAAATAACTGCCCAAATTGCCCAACCTAATTCTGGTGTTTGGGAAATAAAAGCTAATATTCCCGCTACCCACAACAGCAAGGCCATAAAATGGGTTAATTGGTCAGTGAAACGCAGAATTAAAGGGCGTGTTTGGGGTTCGGGAAGTTCGTTATAACCAGATTGTTTTAATCTTAAATTGGCTTCGGCCTCGCTGATACCTTGAGGAGTAGTTGTTAGTGTTTTGTAGACATCTGTAGGTGTCAGCGTCCAAATATGAAAGTTTGAATCCATACTTTTGGTATCAATCGGGCTTTGATATTTTAGATGCCGAGTCTATACCTTTTCATCTGTCTGAGGTGTGGGGTATGTTTTTGAGGAGGGTTAATTGTCAGAATTAGGATATCCAGGATTTAAGGATTTACACGATTTTATTTTGTAGTCAAAGATCCCCGACTTCTAAACATAATTAATTAGATGAACGAGAAAATTACTCCCTTCCCACACAAAGATAACTGATATTTTTTCTCCGTGTCCTCTGTGTCCTCTGTGGTTCGTTTAAAAAAATTAGTAATTTAACAGTAATATCAAGAATAATTGTAGCTTGCTTCCCGAAGGGTACGCAGATAAACGCAGATAAACACAGATAAAGATGGACAATCAAAATTCAAACAACATCCTGTAAATCCTTAAATCCTGGACATCCTGATTCAGACAAAAAATTATTTTTACCAGTGAAACATTTTAAGACTTGACAAGACGCAAAAAATGCACTATGCTGACAGATGTTTTTTGTTCTTACTCACAATTTAATTCTAACATACCACAGGGATTAAAATCCCTCGTGTCGCTTATATCTCAGGAAGCCAAGCCGCGCTCGTTTTACGCTTACCGGATGCTCTTATAAACAATTTTGATAAATTATTGATCAGAGCATAGACTACGTGCTTATTTCCGCACAGACCAAGAGCGAACTTGACCTAGAGTCACAGGAATTCTGTCGCTAACATCAATGGTAAACAAAAACACCTTTTTAGCCCTGCTTCCATTTTCTGGGTCAAAAAACTTTAATTTCACATCCCAACAATCACTATTAATCCGACAAAAAGGACTTTTTTCCACTTCAATACTATCAAGCTGCATCCCTGTAGAAATAGCTTGAGAAAAACTAGAAGCGGCTTGAAAAGCATTAGTTACAGAAAAATTCAACGCCCGATCTTTTGCCAATTGTCCTAAATTTTGCAAATCATAGTATACTCGATTTAAGAAACTAGTTAAGGCTTTTCGCATGGCTATTTCTTGGGCTGGTGCAGTTTCTCCCGTAATTACAGTTTGCAAAGCCGCATCTACCAAACTGTTGACTTTCCAGCCATACATTCCCCTAGTATTCGTAAGACTAATTACAGGCACAACTTGACCAGAAAATAACTCCACAGTTCTATCTGTTAACCTTGCAGGTATACTTACCCGTTCCACAAAATCATCACTGTTTTCTGGTTGAATTTGTCCCTGTAACATCAAAATCAGGGTTTCATAGATATCTGCGGCAAAACCGCTCACAGGTTCTAAAGCATAAATAGGAGTTAATTCTTGGTTGAGAGTCCAAATTAAAGGTTTAGCTTCCGTAGGATTTACTGACAAGTAATCAACCATTTGCCGGCTATTATAGGGATTAGCAGGGATAATTGCCCCGTCCATATTCACTGCTGGCATTAATTGTTTAAAGGTGTCCCTTCTGGCTTCATTACCAAAATCATAACCAATTGTCCCCAAAGCATAAACCAATTTAGAAGCCGCACTAGGGGTGACACCTTGAGTTATTTCACTTCTTTGAATTTCTCGTTCCCAGTCTCCGACTGGGAATGCCGTCTCCAAGGCTCTGCCTGACGGTATAGTGAGAGGCAGAGCCTCTAATGTAGCATTCCCAGGTAGAACCTGGGAACGAGAGATTCCTACTCCCCTCTCCTCGTAGGAGAGGGGTTGGGGGTGAGGTTCTTGTACTCCCTGGTAGGAGAGGGGTTGGAGGTAAGGTTCTAACCTTTCTCCCGTCAATAATTGAAACGCACCGGGAATATTCAACTTACCTAATAAACAGCGTTCTGGTTCTTCCACCTCTTCCGGGTTACAGGGAATAGCACTATTTAAAATTGCTTCCCGCACTGCTTCAGCGTTGGGTTGTTCTCCTCGTTGCAATTGCAGACTCATTAATAAGGCAGAAATACCTGTGACAATGGGTGCAGCGCAACTAGTCCCTTTTTGTCTGATAGGTTCTTCTGTTCCCGGTTGGGCTCCTAAAATGTTTTCACCGTTGGCCATTACCCCTTTATTTTGATATTCTCCGCCATAATTACTAAATTTAAAGGGCTGTCCGTCGTCACGCATTGCACCCACTGTAATCACACCAGGAAGAATAGAGGGAATACACCAACATTCACCTTTATCATTACCACCTGGGGCAACAATTAACATATTATTATCTTGGCATTGTTTCACAGCACGGGCAAATAAATCTGGTGCTACTCCGGTTTGGGTAGGGTGACAAGCAGCGATATGGATAATATTCGCTCCCCATTTCAAAGCCGTATTAATAGCATGAGTAAGGTTCACAGGGGAAATAAAATCATCACCAGCGAAGGAAATGGGAATATTTAATGCTGTACATAAAGGGGCAATACCAGGGGCGGGTGTGCCGTGTTGCCCTAAAATTGTGCTAGAAATGTGAGTAGCATGACTGGATAATTCAATGCGTTGTCTAATAGCTGGGGGGAAAGGTGCAAAAAATGCCTCCCGTTCTTTTTTTGCCTCTTCTTTATCGTGGTCGGGGTCGTCTTTTTTATCTTTTTGTTGTTGGTTAAAATCTAAATATAAATTGAGATAATAATAGTATTCTTCGTTAAGTTCAATATCTTCTGCCCAATAGGGTTTAAATTGACTAAATTTTGCCCCTTGAAAACAACTACGTTCTAAGTCGGCTGAACCATCAAGGATAGCAATTTTAATGCGGGGGTCGCCTTTTGTGCGTGTCCAAATTTGGGAAATTCCGGGGATGTCGGTAAGGTTAGGCATGGTTTTGATTGTGTTGTTGTAATTGATGTTATAATAATGGGTGAAAAGTCTAATTTTTTATAAAGTTAATGCCAGCTAAAGATATTTTTCATGATGCTGTTAGGATAGGGTTAGAAAAAGACGGTTGGGTGATTACAGATGATCCTTTAAGGATAGAAGTCGGTGATGTGGAAATGTATATTGATCTCGGTGCAGAGCAAGTTTTAGCTGCTGAAAGAGAAGGAGAAAAAATAGCGGTGGAAATTAAGAGTTTTATTGGTACATCTAATATTTCTCAATTTCATCAAGCCATTGGACAATTTTTTAATTATCATTTGGCATTAGAAGAACAACAACCAGAACGAGTTTTATATTTAGCTGTTCCTTCAGGAATTTATTACTCTTTTTTTCAATTGCAGTTTATTAAAACAGTTGTTCAGCGTTCCCAACTTAAAATCATGATTTATGATCCAGTTCAGGAGGTAATTGTAGCATGGAAAAACTAGAACAATATCGCAATTATGTCAAACAAGTGATCACAGAATATGCTCAATTAGGTTCAGCTAAAGATGAAATTGAACAACAATTGATTTTTGATACTTTTGGTGATCATTATCAATTGATGTATGTGGGTTGGAAAAACAGAAGACGGCAGCATGGTTGTGTTTTGCATTTGGATATTAAAGATCAGAAAATTTGGATACAACATGATGGAACTGAAATTGGTATAGCAGATGAGTTAGTTAAATTAGGAGTGCCAAAATCAGATATTGTTTTAGCATTTCATGAACCTTTAGTGCGACAATATACAGATTTTGCTGTTGGTTGATTTTCACATAGATTTTACATCATTTTTGGAAATATTTACATTATGTCATATAGTGATTTCACTCTCAAAAAAGTTAAGCAAACCTTTGGCATAAATACCGTTGAAAATAAAAAGTTTCTGCCAGAAATCCAACCAATTGCTGCTAGTGCAACCCTGACTGATTTTTTAGCAGAAAGTTTGCCATTAGCTATAGCGACGGGAAGTGAAAAAGCTCGTTCTGAATTAATCATTAGTCCGGTTTTACTAGAAGTACGTAAGATTTTAGAAAGAAAAATTAGTCTATTCTCTGGTGCGGATTTTACTGTAGATTCGGCTTTAGGATTGAATGGAGTTTGTGATTTTGTTCTCAGTCTTTCAGCAGAACAGTTAGAAGTTGAAGCACCAGCAGTTATGATTGTGGAAGCTAAAAAATCAGACTTAAATCCGGGTATTGGCCAGTGTATTGCGGAAATGATTGCTGCTCAAAAATTTAATGAAATTAATAATCAATCTATTCCTACAATTTATGGTAGCGTGACTAATGGTACTGTTTGGCGATTTCTACAATTAACCGAACAAACTGTAACAATTGATTTTACAGATTATCCACTTCCTCCTGTTGATGTTATTTTAGGAATTTTAGTTTGGATGGTAACTTCTCGTAATTAAATAATTGTCTGAATCAGGATGTCCAGGATTTAAGGATTTACAGGATGTTACCCAACATTTTGGTGATTTTGTGATTTAATTTTGTTGGGTTGCGCTGTCGCTTAACCCAACCTACATCTACTGTATTCATCCTGTTCATCCTTTAATCCTGGATATCCTGATTCAGACACTTTTTTATGTATGGTTTCAGATAGAGAACTCATGGTGATAAAGGAATTTTTATTCCCCGTTTAACAGCTTCGGCTAAACCTTCAGATTTTCTTAATTGTCCCATTTGATAAAGGGACATTAAAATTAATAATTCATAACGTTCTCCTGCTGTTAAACCAGTATTTTTTCCTTTAGCTTGTAGTTCTCCCAAGCGTTGATTTTGCACTACATCCATTTTTAAATTAGCTAATTCTAGAACTTCCTGATCGGAAATATCAGGAATATTTGAATTAATGCTCATTTCTGGGAGATTATCTAAGGTAGGTAATACTATTTCTAGGGTGTCAAGCAAAACGTCTGATATCTCTCGCGCTGTTGCTTCTCCAAGACGCTGGACAGAAGCAGCTAAACTTTCGGGTAAGTTGATAACTATGGGAATTGTCATAGAAATAAAATTCTTTATTACAATTACAGTTTAGATGATGAAATTGTCACCAATCAGGATATCCAGGATATCCAGGATTTACAGGATGTTACCCAACATTTCGGTGATTTCGTGATTTAATTTTGTTGGGTTGCGCTGTCGCTTAACCCAACCTACATCTTTTTTACGACTAGGAAACAGCTTAGAAGAATGTGCCAAAAAGTATAAAGGCTTCTGCCAAAAGTATAAACCCAAGGAGAAGACCCCAACCAGATGCTACTGGGGTAGTAAGCTGTTGGCTGGGGTTCATCTCACAAATCAGGGTTCAACCACCAACCCCAAAAAATCTAAGTCCGGTTTTCCGCCACCCCCGTGCCAGGTATCGGAAACCCCTGAAGTGACAGAGGTTGTCCGTCAATTCATCGAGGCAAACCGTGCGCCAAGGGATGTAGAAATAGACTTTTAATATTTTTTGAGGTGAGTGGTAGAATGGGGTGACTTACTCCGCGTCGTCGCCTGCAAAAGGATGCATTATCCCTATTAATAGGGCTGTAACCTGACCGCTTTGATCCTTAGCAGTAGAGATGGTTTCGCGTTCTACGGGAGCAACTTGTTGGGGGCGGATGTTCTTCTTAGTCATGGTGTGTTTTCCTTTTTGTTTGTTCGTTTAACTTCTTCCTTATGAAGAAGACTGGTTTGGTGAAGGCGTTAAATTGGCGTTGAAGGGTAATTTAACGAGTTGTGATTCACCAGAAGCTTTATATAAAACCTCTCTCCAAACCTCTCTCCTACAAGGAGAGAGGCTTTAAACTCTTTAAATTCTCAAGTTTTTTTCCTGTTCCCTCTCCTCTTAGGAGAGGGTTAGGGAGAGGTAGAGTTTTAGTATTAACTAATGTGAATTTTTCAGAATAATCAATGCAACTCCCTACCATGAGATGATAAAAAGTGCAATTACTAATCAGTAGGCTAAGTGAAGCTACCCTGATTCTGATAGTACAGCCAATTATGATTCAACGCAAGACCTTATTAATAAAAATTACTTATAGTAAATCAGGTTGTTAACACTCCTATTTGCTTGATATTTCCGTGAAGCGGAAATCACTATCTCCTCCCGTCAAGTATTTGTAAATACTGATTTTCATCCACAGCACAGGAGAAAATAAACACTTACTAAAACCGTTTTTTTTTTGACATAAGAAAAAATTATATCCGTTAAAATATGTAAATTGAGTTGACATTTCAGCCGAATAATATAACAATTACTTTTGTGTTCTAGAAGCACAATCGTAATAAAAATGTCATAAAATATATATTTATGGCGCAAAATAGATGTTTAAGCAGATAATTAACAAATTAAATGCCAAAATCTTCAATTGAAACGGAAATCCAGAAATTATGGAACTTGACACAGGGTGATTCACAAATATGTGTAGCTATACTCGACGGATTGGTTGATCAATCTCATAATTGCTTTAATGCAGCAAATTTAACAAGATTGCCAACACTTATTCAGGGAGAAGCGACAGCTAATGGATCTATGTCTGGACATGGAACTCATGTAGCAAGCATCATATTTGGTCAACATAATTCCTCAGAATTACGGGGAATTGCTCCCCAATGTCGAGGGTTAATCGTCCCTATTTTTGGTGATAATAATAAGAAACTTTCTCAACTAGACCTATCTCGCGCCATAGAACAAGCCGTCAATGCTGGAGCGCATATTATCAATATCAGTGCTGGACAACTCACTGATAATGGTGAAGCAGAAGGCTGGTTAGATAGGGCTGTGCAACTATGTAAAGATCACAATGTTTTAATTGTGGCTGCTGCTGGTAACGATGGTTGCGAATGTTTGCACGTTCCCGCCTCTTTACCCACCGTATTAGCAGTAGGGGCAATGAATGACCAAGGTAAACCCATAGACTTTAGTAACTGGGGGGAAAGCTATCAAAACCAAGGCATTCTTGCACCGGGAGAACACATTTTAGGGGCAAAACCGGGGGGAGGGACACAAAAACTCAGTGGTACTAGCTTTGCTACTCCCATTGTTTCCGGTGTCGCTGCTTTACTCCTAAGTCTGCAAGTTCAGCGTGGTGAAACACCCGACCCCGCTAAGGTGAGAGCGGTTTTATTAGAAACTGCTATACCTTGCACAGATAAGGATACAGACGATATTAGTCGCTGTTTATTAGGTAAATTAAATATTTCTGGTGCATTGGCATATTTTACAGGAGGAACAATGTCCGAAGAATTAGATACAGTAGAAACCGTTGACAGTATTGAAGCTGCTGGTTGCGGTTGTGCAGAGATTACAAATAGTGCTGAACCAGAACCCAACCCGGAAGAATTTATACCCCCTGAATTTTTCCCAGTAGTTCCTGCTGTGACAACTTCCGCACCTTTAACAAATTCATCCAATTCTCAATTTACTACCATGTCAAATCGTACATCTAATTACATTACTGCTAGTCAAGCACCCAGCGATCTCGCCGAAGTTAACTTAGTGTATGCTTTAGGTACACTGGGTTACGATTTTGGTTCAGAAGCCAGAAGAGACTCTTTTAAACAATTAATGCCAGGGGTACAAATAGACGGAACAGCGATTCCCGCTAACCCTTATGATGCGCGGCAGATGGTAGATTATTTAGGAGATAATCTTTCTGAGGCTAAGTCCTTAATTTGGACATTGAATTTAGAATTAACTCCTATCTATGCAATTGAACCAGGTGGGGCTTTTGCCAGAGATGTTTATGCTATTTTACAACAATTATTATCAGGACAAATTCAAGCAGAAGACAGCGAGAATTATGTAGAGAGAGTCAGTATTCCCGGTATTTTATCAGGACGTAGTGTGAAACTATTTTCTGGTCAAGTTGTGCCAGTAATTGAAGTTCCCAACATTCGGGGAATGTATGGTTGGAAGGTGAATACCTTAGTTCAAGCTGCTATTCAGACAGTCCAAGCACAAGCTTCAGAAGCCCAAGAAGAGTCTATTCGTCGGACTTTGGGTAGTTTCCTCAGCCGCATTTATTATGATTTACGCAACTTAGGCACAACTTCCCAAGATAGGGCGTTGAATTTTGCCTCTACGAATGCTTTTCAAGCGGCTTCTACCTTTGCGGAAGCTGTGGCTACAGGTATGGAGTTGGATAGTATTACAGTGGAGAAAAGTCCTTTCTGTCGTTTAGATAGCGATTGTTGGGATGTAAAATTGAAGTTCTTTGACCCTGAAAATAGTCGTCGGGCGAAGAAGCTATTCCGGTTTACAATTGATGTGAGTGATATTATTCCTGTTACTTTGGGCGAAGTCCGTTCTTGGTCTACTCCTTATTAATAGTGGTAGGTTGGGTTAAGCAACAGCGCAACCCAACAAAGTCTTTTATCTCGTTATCTCGTTCCCAGTCTCTGACTGGGAATGCGGTTACAGAGGCTCTGACTCTGCTTTAGGGACTTCCAATTAAAAAAATACCCAAAAATTTCTTGTGGTGCGGGCATCTTGCCCGCTAATCATCAAGGACGGGCAGGATGCCCATCCCACAAAATTAGGTAATTTATTTTTTGGTGTTCCCTTAATAGAAGGCAGAGCCTTCTAGAATTCATTCCCATACGGAGTATGGGAACGAGAAATCATGTTGAGTTTTTTAATGTTGGGTAACATACGTCAACCCAACCTACAATCTAAAATTGATTATGAGATTACCCAAACTTTCCCCTCCGGTAAAAAGACCAGATATTATTTATCCTCATCGGTCTGTTGATGTCATTCATGGTAGAGTCGAGGACTTAGTTAGCATTCGTATGGATTTATTACATGGTGCTAATTATAATGACCCCGCTGCATTTCAAAATCGTAGTTATCAGCAAATTAAATCTTCTTGCAGTTGTGTAATTTAGGAGTTATCAAAATTATGAGTAAACCAAAGAAAACTCCCGCAAATTCGAGTCAACCAGAACCCGAACAAACAGCAGAAATTAAACGTAATATTTTGTCAACTGGTTTGGAAGATTATGGTTTTTGGTCACAGGAAATGGCTAGACAAAAAGCCCAACAAACTGAACCTGATAAACCTTTTCGTCGTGGTCGGATTTGGTGTTAGTTGGTGGTGTTAGTTGGTGCGGTTTTCATATCTCCGACTTCTTTGAGAAGTTGGGGATATTAATTAATATACAGGAAACACTTTACTTAAATCAAGCTGTAAATCAGTAAACCAAGGTAAAGATATAACCTGAGTAGGTAAAACAATTCGCTTATTTGTATACCCAAATATCCCCTGTTTATTTTGATATGGTTCACTGTAACATTCCAAGCAATTATCTAATAAATTAAATATCCAATAATCAGGTATTCCCGCTTTCGCATAAAGAGGTATTTTCACCTTTTGGTCATAGTCTATGGAAGAATCTGCAACTTCTATGACTAACAATATATCGCTCCCTTGTGGGTGAGATGAAAAATAATCATCATCACGGTTTTTGACAATGGCAAAATCTGGTTCTGGTTCGCTTTTGGGTGGTATACTAATAGGGGCTTGAGATTGCAGAATTGCTCTATCTTCTATAAGTTTTGGAAGTTCCTTTAATAGCTTTCTTAAACAAGTTTCATGTGCCGTACCTTTTGATACCATTTCTACTAATTCTCCGTTAATTAGTTGAATGTGATCATCTTCTTTTAAAAAGCCAATTTCGATGAGTTCGTGATATTCTTCTAGGGTGAAGCTTTTAACCTGAATTGTAGTCATATATCTTGCTCCATTTTACCAAAGGTAAATAAAGTTTTGAACACAAGCAGTGGCACTGATGAATATATTCACAATTATTATAGTGATTTGCGATCGCTTTGCGTTTTTGAAACCCTGCACAAACACCGTAGTTATTGCATTTGGCAAATCCCGAATTTATGGAATAAATCCGGGATTTTGTGCTTAAATTTTAAAGAGTCCCAAAACCTTTTTTCTTTTTCTCCTTCTTTTTCTTCGCTGGTGGTGCGCCACCGGGGTAGCCACGCCAGCCGGGTGAAGGACGATTTCCACCTGCTGCTAAGGGATTTCCACCGCCAAACATTCCTCCCATACCGGGAATGCCACCCTGTCCCATTTGCTGCATGAGCGATCGCATTTTTTGGAAGTCCGCTACCAGTTTGCTTACATCCGCTTCTCTATACCCAGAACCAGAAGCTATGCGGCGGCGACGACTGGGAGAACTTGATAATAAATCTGGATCACGGCGTTCTTTGCCCGTCATGGAATTGATCATAGCTTCACAGCGTTTTAGCTGGGTTTCTCCCTGCTTCAACTGATCCTCAGAAAGCTTGTTCATGCCCGGAATCATCTTCATAATTCCGCCCAAAGAACCCATGTTTTTCAACAACCGCATTTGCTTGAGAAAGTCAGTAAAATCAAATTTTGCTGACAGAATTTTCTCCTGCATTTGCTCCGCATCTGCCAAATCTATCTCTTCTTGGGCTTTTTCTACTAAAGTAAGAACATCCCCCATGCCCAAAATCCGCGAAGCCATGCGGTCAGGATAAAACGGTTGTAGAGCCTCGACTTTTTCCCCTACACCCACAAATTTAATCGGCGCACCGGAAATTTGCCGCACTGACAACGCCGCACCACCTCGGCTATCCCCATCCATTTTGGTCAGTATTGCCCCAGTAATGCCGATTTGGTTATGGAAGGTGCGAGTCAGATTTGCTGCCTCTTGCCCGGTCATTGCATCCACAACTAACAGGGTTTCATCGGGCTGGACTACTTCTTTGATGCGGGCTAATTCCGCCATCATATCTTCGTCTATTTGCAAGCGTCCGGCAGTATCAATAATTACTGTATTTATGCCTTCGGCTCTGGCGCGTTCCACACCTTGACGGGCTATTTCTACGGGGTCTGCTGCAATTCCCAGTTCAAATACGGGGACATCAATTTGCTTACCAAGGGTAATTAATTGGTCAATAGCTGCGGGACGATAGATGTCTGTAGCCACTAATAAGCAACTACGGTCTTGTTTGCGTAAATGCAAGGCTAATTTTGCGGTAGCTGTGGTTTTACCGGTTCCTTGCAAACCAGCCATTAACACAACGGTGGTTTTCCCCGCAACTTCTGCGAGGGGAACATTTTCTTCTCCCATCACCTGCACTAATTCATCATAAACAATTTTGATGAATTGTTGGTCAGGACGTACACCAGCGATAACTTCAGCCCCCTGGGCCTTGGTTTCGACTTCGCTAATAAAATCTTTGACTACCTGGAGGTTAACATCTGCTTCCAATAAAGCCCGACGCACTTCCCGCAAAGCGTCTTGTATATTGGATTGGGAGATTTTATCCTGTCCTCGCAGTTTTTTCCAGGCGGATTCTAAACGGTCAGATAGTGCATCAAACATAATTCAGTTACAACGTAGTTAGTCTGTTGTCAGTAGGGGCGAAGCATTTGGAAGATAAATTATCGGTCATTGCCAAAAATAGTTCTCCAAATGCTTCGCCCGTACAGTGGTTAGTTGTTAGTAGGGGCGAAGCATTTGGAAGATCAATTATCGGTCATTGCCAAAAATAGTTCTCCAAATGCTTCGCCCGTACAGTGGTTAGTTGTTAGTAGGGGCGAAGCATTTGGAAGATAAATTATCGGTCATTGCCAAAAATAGTCCTCCAAATGCTTCGCCCGTACAGTTGTCAGTTGTTAAGAACAGATTACCAATGACTAATGACAAATGACAAATCATTAAATAGGTTTGATGACAACAACACCATAAGCATCTGGGGAAAGATAATCTTTTGCAGCTTGGATTAAATCAGTTGCTGCCTGTGCTTGAATATATTGGGGATAATTAAAAGCTGGTTCTAAATCACCAATTAATGACTGATAATAACCATACAACCCAGCGCGATCACTTGGTGTTTCATTCCCAAATATAAACCGATTGGCTACACGTTGTTGAACACGGGCAATTTCTGATTCTTTGACAAATTCTGTTTGTAATGTGCGAAGATGTTGAATAATACCTGCTTCCACAACCGCTAAATTTTCGACATCACATTTAGCAGAAATCGAAAACACACCTTGCAATAAATTACTCATATTGCTCACAGAAATTGAAGATACTAATCCCCGTTCTTCCCGTAAATCTCGCACTAATCTAGATGTTCTCCCATGTCCTAAAATTCCTGCTAAAACATCAAGTGCATAAGTTTGATCTAATTCCATCAATCCAGGTACTCGCCACATCATTACTAATCTGGCTTGTTGAAGAGTTTCATCAACAACTTCCCTGCGGACTATTTCTGTAAATGCAGGTTCAGGAATTGCTGCTACTGATGTTAGTTTGTTGGTTGTTTGTTGATAATTTTTACTAAATTCTTCGGCGATAATTTCTACTAATTCTTCTACTGGTAAATTACCCACAGCGACTGCTGTAATTGACTGAGGTTGATACCAATGACCATGAAAATCTCGCATTTGTTGCGGTTTAACTTGAGCAACAACTGCTTCTGGTCCAAGTACGGGACGACGATAGGGTAAGGAATCAAAAGCGGTTTCCATGACATGACGAGAAATTCGCCGCCGAGGGTTATCCTCAGAACGTCTAATTTCTTCCAAAACTACTAAACGTTCTCGTTCAAAAGCATCATCAGGAATACTAGGATTACAAACAACATCTATTTGTAAAGGTGCTAATTCGGCAAAATCTTTAGGGGCAGTTGTGGTATAATAGTGTGTATAATCTTGGCTGGTGGCAGCATTAGTGACAGCACCGCGCTCTTCAATCCGGCGCTCAAATTCACCACTAATTAACTTCTGTGTACCCTTAAAAATCATGTGTTCTAAAAAGTGAGCCATGCCATTAATTGCATCTGACTCCATTGCTGAACCGGTTTTGACCCATAAATTGAGATTAACCGCGTCTATTGGCATTTGTTCGGCGATAATGGTTAAACCATTTGGCAGATGGTGCAGAGTGGGTGCGTTAAGACGCGGAAAATTTAGCAGAGTTGATGTCATTGCTTGTGGTGAGTGAAGAGCTTTGTTACTTCCTATATCTTACAACTTTCTTGATGGTGTAAACATTGTCAAGACTTTTGAAAGAAGTTAAGAATCTTATTGATTAGTTTTTTCCTTAGTCTCAAACCTCATTTATTTTCTCTATAAATTGTTGTATATAGTAAGTATTATTCCCTGGATTCTCCGAAACTAACTTATCATTTATCATGCCTAATTAATAATTAATTTTAGGACTTACGCAAGACTCATGGAATAACGAACCACAGAGGCACAGAGGTCACGGAGAAATGAGGATTGGAGAGATGTTTTGCGTAAGTCCTAAATTTATTCAAGAATAATTAGGTTGGGACAAATGCCCAACCCATACAATAGAAAAATAAGAAATGTCTCTACACTACTTGTTTACTCATTATGAAAATACTGAAGCACTGATTTGTTGTGCTGGGGAAGGGGAAGGGGAAGATGATAAAAATTTCTCGACTAACAATTGCTGGAAAATGTTGACATCATTTTGCCAATTAGCAATTATTTGTTGTAAGTCTTGTATTCTTTCCGTAACGGTATTTCCGGTGAGAGGATAATTCAAGTTACCAGAAAATAAAATAGCTGGTGTTACCTGTTCCCCAAACTGGACATTTACTTGATTAATAGCTAAATTCAGAACTCCCCGTTTTAAGGGATAACTTAACTCTAATCCAGCATTGACTTTACTTCCTCCAAATTCCTGCCAAGAACCTGGGGCTAAAAGTCTACCACATATATATTGATGAGCATCGGCTTCTGATGTAAAACCGACCACTGCTTTGGGGTTAATTCCTACTGCTTGATACTCTACTTGGGATAATTTTTCAACCAATTGTCGTGCAACTGTGGCGAGTTGAATTTCTGCTGGTGGTTTCCCTGCTATCATCTCTAACACATTCAGTCGGTTAGGTTGAACAATGATTCCCACACCGTTTTTATAAACCAACTGAACTAAATTATTATTGTAAACTGGTTGATTTGCTAGTTCCCAGTCTGAAGGAATAATCCCTGTATATTTGAGGAAATCTGGGTTGAGAACTGCGGGATTGAGATTTTTCGCTACGAGAGAAATTGCTATTTCTGTGAGTTGTAAACTATTACTCATACACTTCTGGTTATGGCTGAATTGATTAACAGTATAAACACTGTCTAACCTAGTATAAGTGAAAAGTAACGTATTTGTAATTATTTATCTAAATAATCAGTAATCAACCTGAGTATACAGTGCTTATACTTAACTTTTAGCTTTAGAGATTGATTTATTGTAAACTAATAATTAGTAATATTAAGAATTATGACAAATCCTACTCACACAAAAAATCAATCCCGCATTATCGTCATCGGTGCGGGTATAGGTGGACTTACATCTGGTGCATTATTAGCCCATAGAGGTTATAACGTCCTTATCCTCGACCAAGCAATAGTTCCCGGTGGTTGCGCTTCCACATTCAAACGTCAGGGATTTACCTTTGATGTTGGTGCGACGCAAGTAGCAGGTTTAGAACCTGGGGGAATTCATCACCGCATTTTCTCAGAATTAAATATAGAATTACCCGCAGCTACACCTTGCGACCCAGCCTGTGCTGTATATCTTCCAGGAGAGTCCACACCCATTAATGTCTGGCGTGATTCTCAAAAATGGCAAGCAGAACGCCAAAAACAGTTTCCGGGAAGTGAACCTTTTTGGCAATTATTAACCACTTTATTTAATGCTAGTTGGGAATTTCAAGGACGTGATCCTGTTTTACCACCCCGGAATTTATGGGATTTAGGACAATTAATCAAAGCAGTGCGTTCAAGTACATTTATTACCGCGCCTTTCACTTTTATGACAGTGGGGGATGCTTTGCGATTATATGGTTTAGGAAATGATCAAAGACTGCGGACATTTTTAGATTTACAACTCAAGTTATATTCTCAAGTCAGTGCGGAAGAAACAGCTTTACTTTATGCAGCAACGGCTTTGAGTGTATCCCAATTGCCCCAAGGGTTATTTCATCTCCAAGGAAGTATGCAAGTATTGAGCGATCGCTTGGTAGAATCCTTAGAAAGAGATGGTGGTAAACTATTAATGCGCCACACCGTTGAAAAAATCCAAGTTGAAAATAACCAAGCTAAATCCGTAAATATTAAAAATCAGAAAACCGGGGAAACTTGGACAGAATCAGCAGATCATATCATTGGTAATGTCACCGTTCAAAACTTAGTCCAATTATTAGGAGAAAATGCGCCATCTGGATATAAACAAAGAGTAGAAAAACTCCCACCAGCTTCCGGTGCATTTGTGATTTATTTAGGTGTAGATAAAAGTGCAATTCCTCCTAATTGTCCACCGCATTTACAATTTTTATATGATGTAAATAAACCCATTGGGGAAAATAATTCCCTATTTGTATCTGTAAGTCATGAAGGAGACGGCCGCGCACCATTAGGAAAAGCCACAATTATCGCTTCTTCCTTTGTTGATTTTACGACCTGGTGGAAAACTCAAAATTATGAAGAGTTAAAACAAAAATTCACCCAAGATGCAATTTCTAAACTTTCTGAATATTTCTATTTAAAACCAGAAACTATCATTTATGTAGAAGCAGCCACACCTCGCACCTTTGCTCATTATACAGGTAGAGAAAAGGGAATTGTGGGCGGTATTGGTCAAAGAATTCCTACCTTTGGACCCTTTGGTTTTGCTAATCGGACTCCCATTAATAATTTGTGGTTAGTTGGTGATTCTACACACCCTGGAGAAGGAACTGCGGGAGTTAGTTATTCAGCTTTGACGGTAGTTAGACAAATTCAAGCTCAAGGGTAGAATTCTTTTTTATCACGCAGAGGCACTCCAGAGGCGGATAAGAGAGCGCACAGAATAGTTAGTGATTCAAAATCAACACGTTGCTAAATTTAAGTATGAAATTGAAAAATCAAGGATTCCTCAATCTTAATCTTTGCGCCTTGGCGTGAGACTAATTTATACTTAAAATTAGCAAAATTATCCATTAATTAGGACTTCCTGAAGGCTGAGATTCTGGAACTGCTGGTGTTAGTTCAGGTATAGATTCCACAGACGGACTAGGAGGGGATTTGGGAATCATAAGTTGCCGCCAAGTTCTAATTTGTTCTCGAGAGTCAGTGTAAGCACTACTACCACGAGGGATTAACTTAGCCGTATCAATTGCTTTAGCCACATCTACCTCACTTTGAGAACGTGCCATTTCTAACAACTGTTGACTCCACTGGTCAATAGCAATATTCACATCTAAACGTAAACTGTTACGACTAGATACCCGATTTGCCAACTGAATAGCTTCAACTAAAGCTTCTGGTGTGCCAGTAACTGCTACTTGCTTGGCTTTTTGCCAACTGTCTTTAGCGCGAATTTGGTCTTGCCAAGTATCTATAGATGATTGGGCTTCACTCGATAAAGCGCGTCCTGAAGAGGCGATTTTTTGGGCTTCACTAATAGCCGTTGTTAAATTACCACTGTCGGCTAATGCCTTGGCTTGATCTAAATATGGTTGATCTTGAATGCGCTCAATTTTAGCTGTCCATAGCCTCATCTTTTTTCTGGCTTCTGGATATAATGCTCGTCCAGAACGAATTTGATTAAGTTCAGCGATCGCTGTTTGCAATGAGTTAACATCCTCACCGATGGCTATTTGTTCTGCCCGATCTAAATATGGTCTATCTTCAATCGTTTCCACTTGTCCACGCCAACGGCCAATTTCTTGACGGGCTTCTGTACCACGGGGATTATTCCCAGGAATTAGCTGTACTTCCGAAATAGCTGCTGTTAAATCATTAACCGTGCCTTGACTGGCGAGATTTCGGGCTTTCTCTAACCGAGAAACATCTTCAATTTCTAATTGCCAACGCGCAATTAATTGTTGTGCCTCATTATAAACATCCCTAGAAGCATCTATTTGTTGAGCTTGAGAAATAGCAGTTTCTAACCCAGCCGCAGTCCCAATAAAAGCACTTCTTTGGGCTTCACCCAAAACCATAAAATCATCAACTTCAGCTTGTAATTCAGGAATAGGCGGAATTTGTCGGGCAATTTCCAATGCTGCATCCGCATTTCGCTCTTTCATCTTTGCTTGTGCGAGTGTGAGCATTTTTCGAGCAAATCCTGATATTAACTCTTTGGCTTTTTGATATAAATAACTTTCTGGTTTAATCGCCTCAGCTAGTTTAATAGCTTTGAGTAAATTATCTAAATTGCGACTCTTTGCTAAATCTTCTGCTTTGTAAAGTTTATCCCCATCTTCCCGCGCTGTAACAATAATGTTATTTAATTGATCATATTTAGTGCTTGCCCAGTATTTATTATCTACCCGCAGTAATTTAGCTGTGAGCATAAAAGCCGATTGCCAATGTCGTTGACGCAGTTCTTTTTCAGCTTCTTGGTAAATTCCTTCAGCCTTTGACCAAATCGTTTGCCATTTTTGAATTTGTTCTTCAACCAGTTCACTAACCTTGACATCAGGAGGAATTTTTCGGGCTGTAGCGATCGCTTCCTCCAAATTCCCTCCTTGGAAACTCTGATCAGCTAATTTTAAAATATCCCGTGACCATTCCTCCAAAAGACGATTAATTTCGCCTCGTAGTGGGTGATTTTCTGGTAATTGCTTGACGAGAGTAATCGCTTGCAGCAAATCATTAATAGTTTGCTTAGAAGCCGCCAACTGAGCGCAGTGTACCCTCACTGACGCACTAGCCAAAGGCCAGAAAATCTGTGGACAATTAGGGGCAGATGGTAACTTAAACAGGATGGATAGAGCGAGAAAACCCATACTTCCAGGAATTAAAGTTAATACTGCTGCCCAAACTACCCAATTTTTAGTCCAAGGGGGCAATTTCTCAATTAAAACACTGAGATTAAAAGTAGATTCTGAATTATCATTTATCGCCAAACCTGTGCCATCTGGCTTTTTGCTTTTCTTCATGGACTGAGAATTAGCACCAATTGCAGCAGTATCAGCAGTTTGATTATTTGATATATAGTTGGGTTCAAACCCAATTGGTTCTCCTGCTTGGTCCGAAGACCAATTATCTGGAATATCCCGCTCTGTCATTGCTCACACCACACTAATTGAATAGCGATATGAAAGTAGGTAGATCAATATAGATAATTTTATGTTTGCTATCCTAACTTTCCCATCTAGAAAAACCCATCCGAGAAATTCATCACCCTCATCAATAACATTACTGTTTTTTGGTTTGAGTGTGACTAGTTACATTAACCAGAAATTGCAGATTCTCTTTGCAAATCTCCAATTAACTGGGTTAAATCATCACTACTTGCTTGATAAATATTACCGCAAAACTCACAAGTTGCTTCTGCACCATTATCTTTCACAATCATGTCTTGTAGTTCCGCTTCTCCCAATATTTTCAGCGCCCCTAGCACCCGATCAAAAGAGCAGCCACAATGAAAGCGTAACATCTGAGTTTCCGGAAATATGTTCAATCCCATATCTCCTAACAAATCGTTAAAAATTTCTATCAGTGTTTTACCTGCTTGCAGTAATGGCGTAAACCCGGATAAAGCCGAAACCCGTGATTCTAATGTAGCCACTAACTCCTCATCCCTCGCAGCTTTCGGTAACACCTGTATCAATATTCCTCCGGCAGCCGTCACACCCTGTTCTCCCACAAACACACCCAAAACTAAAGCGGAAGGAGTTTGTTCAGAATTTGCTAAATAGTGAGCAACATCGTCACCTATTTCCCCAGAAACAAGTTCTACCGTACTAGAGTAAGGAAAGCCATGGCCAATATCGCGGACTACATAAAGAAAACCTGTACCCACTGCCCCCCCAACATCTAGTTTACCCTGATCATTAGGAGGCAGTTCCACAGAGGGATTACCAACATAGCCCCTAACAGTGCCATCTAAGCCCGCATCTGCCAATATCCCACCTAAAAGACCATCGCCCTTAACTCGCACATTTACCCTAGAACCGACCCGTTTCATACTGGAAGCCATCAACAAACCAGCCGCCATACTTCTTCCCAAAGCTGCTGTAGCCACATAAGATAATTTATGGCGTTGTCTAGCCTCTTCTGTTAACCGGGTGGTAATCACGCCTACAGCCTTAATACCACCATCCGCCGCAGTCGCACGAATCAATTGATCTGCCATGAAAAACCTTACAATTCTTTACAAGATGACTTTTATATTCTAAGTTGTTTCGAGTCAGAAGAAGGAAGAAGGAGTCAGGAGTCAGGAGTCAGGAGGAAGAAGGAAGGAAGGAAGAAGGAAGGAAGGAAGAAGGAAGGAAGAAGGAAATTACCCAATTACCAATTACCAATTACCAATTACCAATTACCAATTACCAATTACCAATTACCAATTACCAATTACCAATTACTAATTACTATGCTAGGTACATTTCAACAAAGCCAAATCCGTATTGAAATCGCAGCATCAGCCAATGCCATTCATGACAGTATTTTGCATCCTGCACAACTAAAAAAATGGCTATTGGGGCAAAGTTTCCCCCCAGAAATGCCCACAGAATTACCGTCAGGATTTGAATTTACTACTCACACAGGGCCCATATCCATTCATCATCGAGTAGACGTAGTAAAACCCAATTGCCTGCGCTTACTACTGAGTGGAGGCATTGACGGCTTTCACGAATGGTACTGGGGAGAAGGCTGGATACAATCCCGATTAGAAGGCATATCCATCCTACCCCTAAACTTAGGACAAACCCTGAGCTTAGTCAGCTTACGCCAATTCTTAACCACAATCAAGTAATTCTTCTATTCTTTGCGCCTTTGCTTCTTTGCGACTTTGCGCGAAAAACACTAGTTAAAAATTCCAGATACCCATAAAAGCACTCCCCCCGTCGCCGAAACACACATAATTCCTGTTAACCCCGCGAGGGGTTTTTTATTGATACCTGTCACCCATGCAGAAACTTTATCTGTATAGGTGATTAATCCTGCTGTATCTATAGTAGCGATCGCCCATACCCAACCAGCATGAAGTCCCCAAGCTATTCCTAAATTATGCCCATCAGCTAATCTGGCTAATACCAATACCATACCCATGAGCCATAATCCAGGCAGTTGAGGAAGAGTTTCTGTTTGTTCCCAGACCAAATGTAAGACAGCAAAAATCGAGCTAGAAATAATTGCAGCTAACCAAATTGAATAATTCTGTTCTAATTGAGTGAATATAAAGCCCCGAAATACCAGTTCTTCGATTCCCCCCACAAACAAAGCCACTAGGGAAATTGTCAATAAACTAGATGGTATTAACTTGAGATGAGATTTTTCTAAATAGCACCAACCAGCGCAAATTTGCCCAAGAAATACGATAGCTAGACTGAAAACACCCAAGCCAAAACCTAGCAATAAAGAAGCGAAAATAGAAACTTCCCCTACTAATCCATAATCAGGGAAAGAACCCAATTTCAACCATTGAAATCCCCAGAGAATGAGAGGGACTAATAAATAGAGAGATACTAATAAAGGAATTTTTTGCTCAGGTTGTAAAGATTTATGTATTTGCCAATTTAAGGTAATGGCTAAAATTGCTACCAATGGCAACCAGCAACCTATCCAAACAATAAAAAAAGCCATGACCAAAAATACTGGTGTATCTTTGATAAACTCCAGCAAAGGATTGGCCGATAACTCTAAAAATGACAGCGCAATAGACATAAAAAACATGACTAACTTCCTGCAACAACAGATTTCTTGATTATTCATCAAGACTCTACTAGAATTTGTGACTAATGGAAGAGGCCAAAACGTTTTTTATGTCTTATGCCACTGAAATTATTTAACTACAGCTACTAATTAGCGGTAGCTTTAGGGATAAATTTTTCAGCATTAACGGAAAAACCAGCCCTGATAGGTGAAAAAATTTATTCTTCTGCGTCTGATTCATCAGCACCATCATCTGACTGGGTTAATTGTTTGTCACCTTCACCAAGTTGAATTAAGTGAATATGTTTGTAACCTAGTCTAATTTCAAATTCATCACCGGGCTTTAGGTTCATCGCTTTGGTGTAAGTTGCACCAATCACAATTTGACCATTTTGATGAACACTAACCCGGTATGTCGGTTCGCGGCCACGTCCATCTTTTGGTGCTTCTGGGCTGAGGGGAATGCCTCTAGCTGACAATAAAGCATCATAAAAGTCTGTTAAATTAACCCGAACTTGGCTATTTTTAGTAACGGTGTAATAACCACATTGCTTTGCTCTTTCCCGACGTGGTAAAGTGGAAAGTTCTTTAACTTTCGCTAGTAATGTTTTTCCAGTTAATGGGGCAGTTGCGGTTTCAGCCATTATGTTCTAATTTTCCTTAATCTCTTCAAATTGATAGCGTAGCATGGCGTTAGCCATTTAAAAATTTTCTTGTGAGTCCAGTATTGAGCAATCAGCGCAACTGGACTTCAGAAATAAACAAAACATGAGGGTGATGGGTGAATTCCTGCTGATATGGAAGCAACGAATGACTCTATCATAGTTATCTATAATAGGTTTCTAAGTCATAGTTACCACAAACATTTATTTCAGTAATTTTACTGCGCTTTTAACCATCATTGGCCATCAGAAATTAAATTATTTTCTCTTTGGGCGCTGTTGTATCGGTGTAACTTCAAGCCACCTTTACAAATCAGGTTAGTTCTACTCCAAAAAAGTCGTAGAGCCAATAAATTACAGGTTTTTCACATTCACTGCCAATCTTACTTGCTTTTGAGTTATCGGCTTGCACCTAATTCTCTTCTTTAGCTGAAGATAGCATATATTTGTATGTGGTCTAACGAACATACACCCTTTTATTCTGCCAGTAGAGACATGAATTTTCCAGTCTCTACATTACGAGTAAACTTAGAAGTGTTAGCCGTGCTTATGCGGTTATTGTCTCTAATTTTGTTAGTTCGTAATTTTCTATTAAATACTAGCATGAAATAATAATAGCAAAATATTTTTTGAATTTAAAATTCACATTTCGGTTAAATTTTGATCTCACGCGCTGGAGTTGAGGAGGTAAAATGCAGTAGAGATTTTCCCAAGGCTTCATACTGTCATGAGGAGAATGTCAAGACTTTTATGAAAGTTAATCTAATTCCGACTAGCTTTCTTGGAGTGAATCAGTTAAATTATAGAGTTTCTATGGCTTCGCTACGCCAGCTATCAGTGACTAGAAACAAAAACCGGGGTGGAAAATCCCCATTATTGATCACCGTCAGATTCAAAGCTCTCGTCAGATTATCTACGTCTGTCTAGGGGAAGAATAAATTTACCACATCTATGGGGTATTTGATAGCCATGAGGAAAGATGTTCACTTGCTTTAACACTTCTATATATTTAAAGATGTAGAATTTTGATAACTAGGGCTTGACGAAAGAAGTATTAAGTGTAAAGGATTAAGGGTGAAGGCTGCGGTCAAGTCAAGCATAAGAGAAAATGTCTGTTTATACTTCATGCTTTGGACTTCATCCCTCCCTAGCTTCATGATTTTGAGGTGGGTAAGGCATAGAGAAGATTTGAACCCAAGATTTGGATTGATAATAATGGAAGTTATTTTTAAGATTACTCGACAACAAGAAAATTCTCACCCTGTTTTCAAATCCTACGTTTTGGAGGTAGAACCAGGGAATACTATCCTGGATTGTCTCAATCAGATTAAGTGGGAACAAGATGGAACTTTAGCATTTCGCAAAAATTGCCGCAATACAATTTGTGGTAGTTGTGCTGTGCGGATTAATGGGCGTTCTGCTTTGGCTTGTAAGGAAAATGTGGGGAGTGAACTGGCTAGACTGGAGAAAATATCATCATTTGCAAATCAGTCTCAGGCTACTCCAGAAATTACAGTTGCACCTTTGGGGAATATGCCTGTAATTAAAGATTTGGTTGTGGATATGAATGGTTTTTGGAATAATTTGCAGAAAGTTGCCCCTTATGTAAGTACAGCAAGTAGACAAGTTCCCGAAAGAGAGTTCTTACAAACGCCTCAAGAGCGATCGCTTCTTGATCAAACGGGCAATTGTATTATGTGTGGGGCTTGTTATTCTGAATGTAATGCTCTGGAAGTCAATCCTGACTTTGTTGGTCCCCATGCCTTAGCTAAAGCCTATCGCATGGTGGCAGATTCCCGCGATAGTAATACAGAAGAACGATTGGAAAACTATAGCGCAGGAACTCAAGGAGTTTGGGGTTGTACTCGTTGTCTATATTGTGATTCAGTTTGTCCCATGGAAGTTGCCCCATTAGAGCAAATCACTAAAATTAAACAGGAAATTCTGGAACGTAAAGAAGCGAGTGATAGTCGCTCAATTCGTCACCGTAAAGTTTTAGTAGATTTAGTCAAACAAGGTGGTTGGATTGATGAACGTCAATTTGGGATTCAAGTAGTTGGTAATTATTTCCGCGATTTACAAGGTTTACTCAGTCTTGCACCTTTAGGTTTAAGAATGCTAGTCAAAGGCAAATTCCCCCTTTCCTTTGAACCATCCCAAGGAACTCAAGAAGTGCGATCGCTCATCGAATCTGTACAAAATACTGATTAGTCAGTTGTTAGTAGGGGCGAAGCATTTGGAAGATAAATTATCGGTCATTGCCAAAAATAGTTCTCCAAATGCTTCGCCCGTACAGTTGTCAGTGGTCAGTTGTCAGTTGTCAGTTGTTCGTTGTTAGTTGTTAGTAGGGGCGAAGCATTTGGAAGATAAATTATCGGTCATTGCCAAAAATAGTTCTCCAAATGCTTCGCCCGTACAGTTGTCAGTTGCAAAAGAATATTTCTTTCCTCTGCACCTCTGACTAACTGGGATCTTGAGGAATATTCAATTTTCGCCCAAAACGGTCATAAACTAAAATATCCCATTGTCCATTATTGCTATATTCAAACGCAATTCTACTACCATCAGCACTAATAGTAGGATTGCGGACTTCTCCTTGGATATCACCAGCTAAATTTCGTGATTGACGCACATCTCGATCATAAAAAACAATTTGTGTTCGTCCTTGACGACTAGCAGCAAAAACAATGAATTTACCATTATCAGATGATGCAGGATGGGAAGCAATCGTATCAAAAGAATTTAAACCTGGTAAATCCACCAAATTCCGAGTCACCGTATCAAACATATATACATCTTGACTGCCTCGGCGATCGCTCGTAAACACCATATATCTTCCCGAAATTTGCGGATTTAACTCCGATGAAAAACTATTAAGACTCCTACCCCCCGAATCAAATGGGTAACTGAGTAACCGCGGATAGCCAAAACACCCAGTTAATAGAGTTGAGCATAAAATTAAAATAATTGATAATTTATAATTCATTTAGAGATGAGGGAACAGGGAAAAGTTTTTTAATTTTTAATTTTTAATTTTTAATTGGTACTGTTGCACCATTAGGAATATCTAACTCAATAGTTGGACCCCTATCGAGAACTTCAATATCCCATTGTCCACGACCAGCAGATTCAAACGCAACATAACGCCCGTCAGGACTAATAGTAGGATTTCTCACCCAACCACGAAAGGTGGGAGTCAGAATTTGTGAATTTTGCGAAGCCCGATCATAGAGTGCTACAACTGGTCTACCTTGATCACTGGTAATATAACAAATGTAGCGTCCTGTATAACTCAAACTAGGACTTTCCGCAATTACAGATTGTCGGTTTAAGCCCGGTGTGGGCATAAAACTTTGATTTTCTAAATCGTATACTAACAACTGCTGACGACGAGAACGATTGGAAATAAAAGCCAAAAAACGGCCATTACCACTCATTGCCGGTTGTTCTTCAGTATATCGGCTATTCAGAGAAGTTACTCCCATGGGGATATTATCAGCAGCACAAGATATTAGTAAACTTGTCAGTCCAAAAATTAGGCTCCAATAAATAGACTGTTGGAGCCAGAAGCTAGGTGTAAATGTTTTCACATTACTGTTTTCCGTCGTCCACCCCAAATGTTTTAAATATCGTCATCAAAATCGGAATTATCCGGCTCATTATTGGGCTTATTAATGGGATTGTATGGTACATAATCCGTTGGTATAGCCTCATCATCATCCTGTCTTCTGGGCGGAACTGAGTCTCTGGGAGGACGACGTTTTCTGGGTCTAGGAGTAGGAGCAACATCATCCTCTCGGCTTTCTGGGCGTTGGGGGCGATTATTACCGCTATTACTGTTATTACCGCTATTATTGCGACGTGGTGGTTTTCTTACATCATCTTGAGAATTTGCACCTTCCCAATCATCAACTTGTCTGGGAGCAGAACCCCAATTTTCCTCTGTATTACTCTCACTGGGACGACTGACTGAACGCCCAGAATTAGGACGACGCTTTCTTTCTCCTGAATCTGGTCTTTCCCTGTTCCGTGGGTTTGGTGAACTGCGTGGTGGTTGTTCTTCGTAATAGTCATCACGGGGAGAACGTTCATCTCGACTACCGCGAATTCTCGGACGTTGAGGAGCTTCTTCCTCTTCTTCATAAGGTAGCGGTTCTAAATCTGCATCCATCTCAGCTTGATAATTGCGCCGCTCAGAATAAGAATATTTCCTGCTAACCTCGCGTTCATCGTCCACAATGGGAGTATTGCGTTTAGCTTGTTGAGTAGCGATACTCCGCAGACGAATACTTTCAACCGCAAAAAATACCGTAGAACCTACCAAAAGCAACTGACCAAATTGTAAAATTGGATCAAGTCGCCATCCTTGGAAGACAAGAATAAAGCCGCATAATAAGCCAACCGCTGCAAAAAAGATGTCTTGATCTCTTGACAGTTCTGGCCGGACAGTCCTAAGAAAGTACAGTGCTGCTCCAGCTACAGCCAGGAAAATTCCCAGAATACTGGCTGAGTTCGCTCCAAAATTTACCTGAGCTAAAACACTGGCTGAGTTCAGCCCAAAATTAACCATTGGCGTTTTCCTAATATCAAATCTATATTAACGAGTTACACTTACCATCACTATTTTAACCAGTCATAATATTGTAGAAGAAGAATACTGGAGTTCAGAAGTCCAGGAGAAAGGAGAAGACAATTCTTCCCCAGTCCCCAGTCCCTAAAAATTAAAAACGTTGGATTTTATCTTTTTGGCTAATGAAAATTAGACCAATGGTAGCAGGGATAACGACAATCGCAGTCCCAAAAACCAAACTCCAAAGAAAATTTGCTAAAGAGGGTGTCATAGTTCTCAACCTTTTTTTACACAGTTTATTCTCATTTTAATCCTGGATTACTTTCTTGAAAAGTAGAACAGGATTATCTATCCAACTTGGTATCTACTTGATTGATGATCCCAAGTCAATAACTTTGTTTTTCCATTCTCACAATAAAATGACACCATTTAGTTAAAATTAAAAAAGAATGCGTTACAAAACTTAAAATTTCTCAACTTAGGTCTAAGTTGAGGATGTTCTCACAAATATTAGCTAAACAAAATGACTGGTGTTAACTTGACTACTTGGATTCTTGGCCCCTTTTTGGGAGTGATGACGTTTTTATTTATTTTCCGCATTATTCTGACTTGGTATCCCCAATTCCATCTCAACCGTTTACCTTTTAGTCTGATCGCTTGGCCGACTGAACCCTTCTTAATCCCGTTGCGGAAGTTAGTACAACCTATTGGTGGTGTAGATATTACCCCGATTATCTTAGTAGCGATTTTTAGTTTTATTCGGGAAATTTTACTAGGTCAGCAAGGGTTACTGACCATGTTATATAGGTAATGGGTAATGGGTAATGGGTAATGGGTAATGGGTAAGAATTTTACCAATCACCAATCACCAATCACCAATCACCAATCACCAATCACCAATCACCAATCACCAATCACCAATCACCAATCACCAATCACCCATTACAGCATTTTCATATCCTGAACAAAGC
>NZ_JAQMTJ010000294.1:0-84901 GCF_028330815.1 Dolichospermum lemmermannii CS-548 | reverse complement strand
CTAATAGTAAATACATTTCAAAAAATTAATTTTTTGAGAAATTTTTGGTGTGGGCTTTAATTCTCAATAACCAATACTTATTGACAGAACTGTTACTGTTACGTACTTTTAGACTTTTTATTTACATCGAACTCAGGTGACGAAGGCATAACTTAACATTCGCCCTAAATTTAGTAATGTATGAAATTTTAATTGCTGTTGCCAACTCGGATTTTCCTGCTGCTTGGACAGAGAAAAAGCTACAGTCAGGGGTCCACACATCCCAAAGCAATGTCCAAAACTGCCTAGAAACCCCAGAAGCGTTATGAGTAATAAATCTAGCATATTGATGATGGGAACTGGGAATTGGCAATTGGGACAGTATACCTTTTACATCTCTTATCATGATGTTTATGTGTTTGAAAAGTATATGGCGATTAGAAAGATGCCTCCGGCTCCCGTCAGGGATACGCTACTACACAAACTAAGTCCACCTGCGTGGACTAATCAAAAATCAATGTTTTTAACCCACGCAGGTGGTCACTGAGCTTGTCGAAGTGTGGGTTTTGTCTGTGTAGACGCGGTTTCCAACCGCCCAGAAATGTATGAATTTAGATTTTTCAGAGGTTCGGCACAAATTATTATTAATTCTACGTCTACTTTATTAAAATAAATTCTTTTAGAACTAGTCTTGCCATTAACATGAAAATATTACTTGTAGAAGATGATCAACGGATTGCTAAACCCTTAGCGGAAGATTTAAAACATCAACGTTATGTTGTAGATATTGCTAAAGATGGAATTGAAGGTTGGGAATATAGTCAATCAACACAATATGACATAATTTTATTAGATTTGATGTTGCCAAAGTTAGATGGAATTAGTTTATGTAAACGCTTACGATCAATAAAATATAATGCCTTGATTTTAATGCTTACAGCCAGAGATACTACAGCAGATAAAGTAATTGGATTAGATGCAGGGGCTGATGATTATTTAATTAAACCATTTGATTTAGAAGAATTAACAGCCCGTGTTCGAGCTTTATCTCGCAGAAATGCAGAAGTTCGTCCATCCATATTAGTTTATGGTAAATTACAACTAGATCCTGTTAGTTACCATATTAGTTATCAAGGTCAAACTCTCTTATTAACACCTAAAGAATATCTGATTTTAGAGTGTTTCATGAAAAATCCCCAGCAAGTCTTAACTCGTACATCTCTTTTAGATAAATTATGGGAATTTGATAAAATTTCTGGGGAAGATACTGTTAAAACTCACATCAATAATTTACGCAAAAAATTAAAAGTGGTTGGTGCATCTGAAAAAATTATCGAAACTGTTTATGGGATAGGATATCGTTTAGGAAATAACTAATGCTGTGGATAATTAAATATCGCTTTTTGTTCTCATATTTGTTAGTAGTTGGTTCAGTATTAGGAGTATTTACATTAGCAGTCAGAATTTTTGTAACTCAAAGTCTTGAACAAGAAATTACCGAAAAATTAATTGATTTAGCGGAAGGTGCTGCTGCTAGTTCAGAATATAATAATGGTAAAATCAAAATAGATAGTGAGTTTCCTATTCAAGATATTATCAATCGTGATCAAGGTTTACAATGGTTTAACCGGAAAGGCAATTTTCTGCAACAACAAGGTGAAAATTTGCCAAATTTACCTCTTTACCCTCATGTAAAAAAACAAATTCAATCAGGTAAAAGTCCAATTGTAATAATTACATTACCAATCATTGGTAGTGAAGATGGTAAACTAATTGGATATGTAAGAGCTAGTCAATCACTCAAAAATCTCAATAAAACTTTAAATAAACTTGACTGGGGTTTAGGAGGAGGAATTTGTTTTGCTTTACTTATTAGCGGTTTTGGTGGAGTATGGTTAACTCGTCAATCTATGCAACCAATTGAGGAAAGTTTACAAAAACTTCAACAATTTACTGCTGATGCTTCTCATGAACTCAGAGGACCATTAATGGCAATTAAAAGTAATGCTTCTGTCGCAATTAAGTATCCAGAATCAATTCGAGAAACAGATTTAGAAAAATTCCAAGCCATTCTCAGTGCGACAACACAAATGTCTAGTTTAACCGAAGATTTATTGCTTTTAGCGCGGACTGATATTATCCCCAATCAAGATCCAAGTTTTGTTAATTTAGGAGAAATTTTAGATAATTTATATAAACTATATAAACCCCAAGCTGAGGCTAAACAAATTCAGATAAAATTACAATTAGATCAAGATTTATATGTACTTGGTGATTGCGAACAATTAAAACGATTATTTACTAATTTGCTGGAAAATGCCATTAACTATACTTCTATTAAAGGGACAATTGAAATTACAAATCGTCGGTTAGGTTCTCATCTCTACGTCAGTGTCAAAGATACAGGTGTAGGAATTGCTCTAGATAATTTGGAAAAAGTTTTTGATAGATTTTGGCGAGCCGATGAATCTCGCACTTATAATTGTGGTGGTTCTGGTTTGGGTTTAGCTATTGCTCAAGCTATTGCTAAAAAACATGGTGGATTAATTACTGTTAAGAGTGAATTGGGAATTGGTAGTTGTTTTACAGTCCGCTTATTATCTACTTCAAAATGAAGTATTTCTAAAAATCTATCATTAAAAAATTAGATTGGGTTTAATAATTACCCAACCTAATTAAATGATAAAAACTAAATTGTTAAATACATTCTTGACTGATAAAATATTGCATCACCTGATAAAGTTATTCTATTTCACAGGATGATGCAAATCGTAGGTAAAAGGGTAAAATACAAGAAAAAATTATTTTTTAGGTGGTGTGGTATGTGGTGTGGTATGTGGTGTGGTGGGTTTAGCTGTGGGTTTAGTTGTGGGTTTAGTTGTGGGTTTAGTTGTGGGTTTAGTTGTGGGTTTAGTTGTGGGTTTTTTACCTTTTTTTGTCACTGAGTGGTGGTGATGATTAGATTGAACTTCGGCTGCAAAAGCATTCTGACAGATTCCACCCAAAGTTAAGAAACTGATTAAACCAAGACTGAAAATTGCTTTAGTTGTGCTTTTCATTGTTTTATATTCCTTGATGTTGATTTTGTGTAAGACTATGAGTTGTGAAATGTTAAAAAGTGGAAACAGAATTATTTGTTAACTGAAGTATGTTTAATTGAAGAAATATTTTTCTTACCATGAGCTGCTTTATGTTTGTGGCTTTTAACTGTGTGTTTTTTGATCATTGAATGGTGATGATTATTAGCTTTAGCTTCAGCAGCAAAAGCATTTTGACAGATTCCACCCAAAGTTAAGAAACTGATTAAACCAAGACTGAAAATTGCTTTAGTTGTAGTTTTCATTGTTCTATCTTTCCTAGATGTTTATTTTGTGCAAGATTGTTTTCTTGCGTACTTTTAACTATAGGAAGTAAAAGTAAAGAAGTTGGAAAGATTTTTAAATAGTTTTAAATAGGTTAAAAAATCCAGAAAGATATATATACAGGGGTTTCCAATTATATGAGTTCCATCTTAGCCCCCTCAATCCCCCTGCAACGGCGGGAAGAAAAGGATAAATTTTTGATATTGGCGGGGGTTGGGGGTGGGGTTCTTGTATCTCCTATGGAATGTGTAACCCTATCGCTTAAATCTTTTCAACTTCTTGACAATCATGATTTACGATCTGGTTTAATACTTGTATTAAATCTATGGCAATGAAAAAGTTAATAAAACCAGTTATTTTTGTACCTTTGTTGGTCATATTAGGATTTTATGGCTTACTAAAAGTTATATTTAATAATGAAGTGCGATCGCCAGTTGCAATTATGGTTCAATATGACAATAATATCGAGAGTAGCGATATTTTCAATAATTGGGAATTAATTAATAATAATTATATATATAGCAATTTACCGAAACGACAAGAACTAGCAATCAACCACCTTCTCCTAGAAAAATTACCAAATATTGATAGTGCTGAAAATAAAAATCATTTTTCAGATGATTTAACTAAAATATCTCAATTAAGTCAACATATTTATAAATTAGCAAAAATTACCCATTGGAGAAAAGCAAAAGCTGAGAACAAAAAATTACAGATATTAATCAAGAATTTAAACCCGAAAATCCGCCAATTTACAAAACTAACTAATAAAATGTATTTATTAGATAACGCTATTGATAATAAAGATGCCCAAATAGCAATGCGTACTGCTAATCAAATTACTTTTATCGTTGCTAAAATGAATAAAAATTTCTCTAAAAAAATACCAGTGGAAGTTACTTTATTAAACTACTATGAACGAGAATTAGAAATCTGGATTCCCACAGGAAATAAACCCTGGTTAAGTAAAACATCGAAAAATATAAATCGCACTTGGTTATCTATTCGTCCTTTAGTTTTAGCTCATGGTGATACAAGAGAAGCACATAAATTTGACCTGTTAATAAATACTCTTAATCATGCTTCGTTATTTAATGAGTATACACAAGTTACCACTTTATTACAAAAAGAACAGGATAATCTAGAAAAAGTATTTCAATGATCAAATAGAGATGAAGCAAAGATTTATAAAGAATCACCTCCAGCTCAAAAAATAACTGGAGGCTTTAAAGACATTGGAATGTGGACTAGTTCAACTGTAAATCTAACTTGATCTTTAGAAGATTGTCTCTGTCTATAGGAAAGTTTAAATTTAATTTATTTCCGTCTAATTGAATAGTTGACACTTTCAGCGGCTTTAGCCACTGAGATTCTACTGATAGAATTAGATTAAGGGATTCTGCAAGTCGGAATTATCGCACAAAGACATTCGCGTACCCAGAATAGCAATGCAACAACGTAAAATAACCATTGGGGGAATTGGTAAAATTATCTTCTATTCCCCATTTCTCAGCTTGATTACGAATATTTACTTCCTGTAAATAATCTTCTGGTTGAAGAGATACTCTCCGCTGAATAGGAGTGTTTTGTCTTTCAGCAAGGGGAACTGTTTTTAGGATAGCTAATTCTTGTTGCTGATTACGTAGACGTAACTTGTGGGAATATTCTTCTAGTTTGACTCTTGCTTGTGCATAAGCTTCAGCATCTTTAGGAACTCTTTCCAGTAGTTTAATTGCTGCGAAAAAGTTACCTATACAGGCTTGATTGTGAGCTTGATATAAATAGTATCCTGATCTAACTTGACGTTTTTGATTGTACTCAGCTAATTTCTGTTTAACCATAGCACCAGCAGAACTTTCTTCAGGTATTTGCTGTAGATAATATAAAGCCGTTGAGAAATCTCTCTCCTCGGCTTTTGCATAAGCTTTGGCTAATAAGGATTGTGTTTGGGCTTCAATATTTAATTTTGCTTGTGCAACTAGGGGCTGAATTTTCGATTGCCAATATGAATTAATTGGAACTTTAGGTGCATGATATAATACGTCTGTCCATCGTCGTTCTTTTAAGGCTTTTTCAGTGAGAACATAATGTTCTGCATCTTTTTGCCATTGGTTTTGCCATTCTTCAATTGAAGCTTGAGCTTCTGGATAAACATTACTATTAAGGGGGATTGACCGAGCTAAATTAATGGCTTTTTGTAGATCTCCAGATTGATATCTGGCTATGGCTTTATATAAAATTTCTGTAGCTGAGTAAGCTTGAGAACTATTAAATAAAGAATATACTCCCAATCCTAGCAGAACCGAATTAATTAATAAACCTAATCGCAGTCCGGCTAGTAATGGTTGGGATTTTTGATCTGTCGTTTCAATAGTTTTATCAGATAATTGAGACTCTGCTATTTGTATTTCTGCTGGGCTATTGTCCCATTCTATATGCTGGAGTAACCATAGTGCTTCATTGGCAGATTGAAATCGTTCTTGGTGTTGATAGCGGATCATCTGATTGAGGAAAGCAACTAAATAATCATTCATAGAGGTGTCATGATCACACCAAATAATTTCATTAGTTTCAGCATCAATTTCTAATTCTAAGGGAGATAGTCCTGTAATAGCTTGAATAGCAATTATTCCCAAGGAATAAAGGTCACTATTGGGTTGGGTTTGACCAATAAATTGTTCTGGGGGAATGTAACCTAATGATGTGACAGGAATTTGATCTATGGAAAATTCTGTGTCAATACTAGAGTATACTGGTTGAATTGAGCCAAAATCAATTAATACTAATCTGGCATCTATAGCTCGTCTAATTAAGTTTTCTGGTTTAATATCACAATGAATAAAGCCTTGAGAGTGAATAAATTCAAGAATAGATAAAGCATCTTCTAGAAACTTAATAATATCAACTTGACTCCATTTACCATGACTTTCAGGATCATGAGGTAATTCTGCTGCTAAAGACTCTCCAGGAATAAATTGTTGGACTAAATAAAACCGCTCATTTTCTTCAAAATAGGTAATAAGTTCCGGAATTTGGGGATGACGACCTAAATGTTTGAGGGTTTCAGTTTCTGTTAAAAACCGCAATCTCCGGTGGTCAAAATAGGAAGTAGATTGATAGTGATTCACCTTCAATTGTTTAACAACATATCTGGGTTTTTCTGGGTGGTACATATCCACAGCAATAAATGTTTGTGCAAACACTCCTGCACTAAGTGGTTGCACAATTTGGTAACGATCTTGTAATACTTGGCCGATCATCTGATTGGTCATGATCTAGTTAGTCAGAAATCCTTATATATCTTTTCTGACATCGGCTGCTATTTTCCGGAATTATAGACAATAATTCAGTATGTGAAATATTCAATAATTATTTCAGTATTTTTACTTATAATCTTCTTTCTCTGCAAAGGTATCAGTTAAAGGTTTGACGACCTTAGCGATCGCTTCTTGGACAAAAACTTTGATAAACTCATCGCGGCGATTAATCTGAAACTGTTGTTGCACAACTTCTGTCATTCCCCCATCACCCCAATCTTGATCATGACGAAAATACTCGATAAAGCTTTTCCCAGCAATGCGGGTTAAATATGCGGCTGTCACTCCTTGAATTGCCCTTCCCACAATAAAAGTAGCCACATTAAGTTGCAAAGCCGTTGATAATAATTCAATTGCCCCTTTAACGATACCTAAACCAGCAATAGTTTTTCCTAAAGATAGGGCTAATTCTTTACCTCGTTCCATGTTTAAATCACAACCATAAAGCCTGCCAATTTCTACTACCATTTGGGCATTAACAGCAGCGGTTGCGAGTAAATCTACCATCGGTAATGGTGTGACAGAAACTACGCCCGCGCCAATCCATTGATAACGATCTACAATTTTATCAGCTTGGCGACGACGTTGAGAGTCTATAAGTTTGCGAGCTTCTTCTCCTAAGCGCAGAGATTGTAAGAGAATATTATCTGCTACTAAATCTTCACCTTCAGCGCGTAAAATAGAGGCCATGCGCCGTAACAAGGGGATAATATCTGCTTCTGGTTGGAAGGTTTCGCCGGTTTCTAATGCGGCTATTTGGGGATTAGCAGCGATCGCTACCACATCATTAGTAGCAATAAAGCTGCGTACCCGTTCCCGCAATCTGGCTAAGATCACTTCTATATCAGTCTCCGTGTATAAATCTGTTTTATTCAGCACTAAAAGCGATCGCTTACCAATTTCCGCTAAACCCCGCAGTGGTTCATATTCAGAACGCCGTAAATCATTATCTACCACAAATAACAATAAATCCGCTTCTGTCGCTAAAGCCCTAGCCAGTTGTTCCCGTTCCGTACCCGCTACCCCCGGTTCTAAAATCCCTGGAGTATCAGTAATTAAAATCTTCCGTTCCAAGCCCTTCAAGCGCAAACAATAGGTTTCTCCCACCTGAGTTGTTCCCATTGGGGCATTCACCTCACCAACTATCCGCCCCATAATCGCATTTACCAGAGAAGTTTTACCGGCACTACCCGTACCAAAAACCACAACTTGAATTTCCCCTCTCGCTAAATTCGTTTCAATTTCCTTGGTGCGACTTAGCAAAGCTTGACGTGTCACCTCATCTTGAATTTGGGCTACCTGTTGTCGTACCGCTTGCAGAGTCGAAGAAGCCGCATCAGATTTAGCCGCAGGAATTTGGGCAGAAGTCACTCTTGGGCGTTGACGACGGGATTTTGCCTCTCCCTTCCGCAGCACCAATACATAATAAACAAAGGCAGCAATTAAACCACCAATCAGTAAAACTAGCAGTAATAATAGTAAATTACCCAACAGCGGAGAATAGGACAACTGCCAGTACAACCGGGAAAGAGAATCAATTAGCCATAGGGTTAACGCCAAAATGACGATCAGGCCAACAATTAGTGTAACAATACGAGACAAGGGCATGAATGATAAAATTTAGGATCTATACAGTGTTTTTCTCAGCGAGAAAGTAAAAAGCCACAATTTTTGCTAAACTAACATTCAGTTTGTGTGCAGTGTTCCCTTAATGACCGGCTATTAAATTCCGCATTTTTTGTCTCACCCCAATTCATGGGAAAGTTAAAGGCCGAGTCACAATATGAACTTTATCTCTGAATTTAAACATTTTAGCTCTTTAAAAAAATTATTCCCTTCCTTGAGGATCAGACAAAAAATTGTCTTGGGGTATACTCTTTCCCTGGGAATAGCAGTTTTAGGTACATCTGGAGGGTTATTAGTAGGTAATAGCTATTTTCAAAGAGCTAGAAATAAGACAATCTTAATCAATAAAGAAGATATTTTACTCAATAATTTACAAAGAGGAATTTTAGGATCTTTCATCCATCAACAAAAGATTATAGCAACATTAGATCAACCAGACAAGTTACCCAAAGAAATCGCTGAATTAAACACAGAAATAGATAAATTAGAAATTCAATTTACTAAATTTCAAAACTTTACTCAAATCCAGAAAAATGGTAATTTGTCCGATTGGAGTCAAAAATATCAACGAAATATCAACAGCTACATCCAATTACTCAAAGAATTAGTCGAAGAAGTTTCTCAACTGGATGCACAATCAAATAAAAATCCAGAAATAAAGCAGTTAATTTTAAAAAAATATCAAATTAAAAATGTAGAGAAATTTTCTGACTTTGCTTACAGTTTAGAAACCCTAAGAGAACCCATTAAACAAACTAAAGAACAAGCAAATTTAGCTTACAATCACGCATTAAAAGTACAAGATGTGATTATTATTGTGAGTATGGCAACTTCCATATTAATAGCTAATATTCTCGCTTTATCCACCAGTAAAATTATTACTCAACCAATTTTAGAAGTTACTAATATTGCTCGAAAAGTTACCAATGAAGAAAATTTTGATTTACAAATATCTATAAATATTCAAGATGAAATAGGTGATTTAGCCAACTCTTTAAATCTCCTAATTCAACAAGTAAAACATCTTTTAGAAATACAACAAGCTGAATCCCAATCTAAACTAATTCAAAGTGAAAAAATGTCCAGCTTAGGGCAAATGTTAGCTGGTATTGCCCATGAAATTAATAATCCTGTAAACTTTATCTCTGGCAATTTAATTCACGCACACAAATATGTTGATGATTTATTCAGACTTCTGAAAACATATCAATCGGAAATTCCCCAAGCACCACCACAAGTGCAAGCTGTAGCGGAAGAAATTGATTTAGAATTTTTAGCAGAAGACATACCTAAACTTTTTCAGTCTATGACAATTGGCGCAGAACGAACTAAAGAAATTGTTCAGAGTTTAAAAGATTTTGTGCGTGTAGATGAAAACAAATCACAATTATTAGATATTCCTTTTTGTCTAGATAGTACATTATTAATTTTGAATAATCGCCTTAAAAATAAAATTAGCGTTATCAAAAACTATGGAGAAATTCCCCAAATAACCGGTTATACAGGATTATTGTATCAAGTTTTCATGAATCTTTTAAGTAATGCTATTGATGCTATAGAAGAAAAATCTGCTCAAAATTTAGAATTTTCACCAGCAATAAACATAACTACTGAACGGCAAGAAAATGACTGGGTATTAATTAAAATTATAGATAATGGTTCAGGTATTCCTCTAGAAAATCAGCAGAAAATATTTGAAAACTTTTTCACCACTAAACCCAGAGGTGTTGGGACTGGTTTAGGTTTAGCAATTACCCATGAAATTGTGGTTAAAAAACATCAGGGGAAAATTACTTTTCATTCTGACTCGAATCAAGGTACAGAATTTACCATATTTCTCCCAATTTATCATTCATCAAGATCATGATCTTGATTTTATTCGGTGACTCCTGATTGCTCAATTCTGCTGTATTATTAATAATTAGGAGATATTAAAAACAACAGGAAAAAATTAATGGGACTGTTTGATCAAATTCTGGGTGCGGTTAGCAATTCCAATCAACCAGGTGGTTTGGATAACTTGATAAATATTGCTACCACAGTGAAACAATTAGGTAATGGCATTGGTGCAGACTCTTCCACCATGCAATCAGTTTTATCAGTAGTTGGTAAACAAGTACAATCATCTTTACAGGCAAAACAAACCAGCGACGGAAGTGAATCTGTACAAGATTTAGTCAATCAATTTGCCGGTACTTCCGCTGATTCCCAAGCTGTAGATACCTTATTTTCTCCAGATATTCAAGCAGAAGTAGCGAAAAATGCTGCCCAGGGTACTAGCTTAGATGTGAATAAAATTCAACAATTATTACCAAGTTTAGTGCCTTTAGTCTTGAGTTTCTTACAATCTGGTGGTAATCCATTACTAAATCAATTTCTAGATGCTGACGGTGATGGTGATGTGGATATTGCTGACGCGATTAAATTAGCTAGTCGGTTTTTAAGAATTTAACAGTTTTGCGTAATTCCCCACCCTCAACTTACTGATGGGGACGTAGAAACACCATCTTCAACGAAGTAAGATGGGGTAGTTCATGAATTGTGAATAACTAACAATTGAGTTTATGACCGCAGCCGACGATAAAACAATAGTCCGCGAATACTTCAACTCCACAGGTTTTGATCGGTGGCAACGCATCTATGGTGATGGTGAAGTCAACAAAGTCCAGCTAGATATTCGCACTGGACATCAGCAAACTGTGGATAATGTCATCGGCTGGTTAAAAGCTGACAACAATTTACCATCATTATCAATTTGTGATGCTGGTTGTGGTGTGGGTAGTCTGAGTATTCCTCTGGCTATAGATGGTGCTAAGGTCTATGCCAGCGACATTTCCGCTAAAATGGTATCAGAAGCCCAGGATAGGGCTGTCATGGCTTTGTTCAATACCGTAAATCCCTCTTTTGCGGTACAGGATTTGGAATCTTTGAGTGGCAATTATCATACCGTCATCTGTCTAGATGTTCTGATTCATTATCCTCAAAACAAAGCTGATGAAATGATTTCTCATCTATGTTCTTTAGCTTCAGACCGAATCATTCTCAGTTTCGCCCCGAAAACCTTCTTCCTGACTATCCTCAAAAAAATCGGTACTTTCTTTCCTGGTCCGAGTAAAACCACTCGCGCTTATTTACATCGTGAAGCTGATGTAGTCAAAATTCTGCGAAAAAATGGCTTTTCAGTCCAAAGACAAGCTATGACGCGGACAAGCTTCTACTTTTCCAGTTTATTAGAAGCAACTCGTCCATCTGCTTAGGTGGCAAATTACAATTGATACTTCATATTCCCGATTTCTTAGAGAAGTCGGGAATTTTGTTATATTTCAATTTAAATGTATTATAATTGGAGCTTGCAAGGAAAAAATTTTTCCAAGTCTTGCAAAAAAGAATATATTAATCTATCTTAAGGAATATATTAATGACTTATTGAATTCAATAGAATATGTTGTTAATAAATTAGAGAATAACTAAACGTGAATCACTGCCTTCAATCTCTACTTATGGGATCACGCCACGCTAAACTATCAGCAGGATGTAATAATTTTATCCATACCATTCTGAAAAAATAGAGGAGCCGTGGGGATTTTCCTCAAGGCAATGTGGGATACCACCTTTATCAACTCAGTTGGTAATGTTGTACTGGACATTCACGATATCTCAGCTGTCAGGGAATGTCTCGGTTAAAAGTATCAGTAGTTGAGTAAATGGAGAAAAAAGAATGATGAGTAAAGAAGATTTTCTCTATCCCCGTGGTCGCTATTATGGTCATGTAAAACCAGAAAACTTGGTATTCAACGCGAACTTACAGGAATTTGCCCAGAAAGTCAGTTATATCTGCAATTTAGAAACAGGTGGTAAGATCTCACCAGATGAGGCTTATTATCAAATTAAGTTACTTTGGAAGCAATTAAAGCACTCGAAGAAAGAACTGAAAATCGGTGAACAACCTTTTCAAAGTAACGGTTCTGAAGAAGGAACTGACCACTGACCACTGACTACTGACAACTGACAACTGACAACGGACAACTGTACGGGCGAAGCATTTGGAGAACTATTTTTGGCAATGACCGATAATTTATCTTCCAAATGCTTCGCCCCTACTGACAACTGACCACTGACTACTTCGTGATGATTGTCCAAACACCATCCCAGGACTTTGGTGGTGGTATTTGCTGGTACTTATAGGCGCGTTCTAAATGGATATGAACAGCCTGATTTGTCGGTTCGATGACTTGAGCTAATTTGAAGCGGGCGATCGCTTGGGTAAAATCCCTTAATATATAAGCATTGCGGCCAGCCTGGTAATGGTGCAAAAATTCCTGGCTGTATGCAATTGAATGAGGTGGAAAATTTAGAGAAAAAGCCAGCCCTCTTATTCTCGCTTCTGACTCCTGACTCCTGACTCCTGACTCCTGTGACTATTTAAGATTATTTTTTGATAATAATCTTCAAGTTGTTGTGTAGCCGATGTCCATCCCCATTTTTCTGCTTCTGCACGGGCATTTGTGCGGATAATAGTGATTTCCTCCCGTTGTTTCAACAGACGGATTGTAGCATTAATCGCTTCTTGAATATCGGCTTGCGGATCAAAAAGATATCCGTTAACTCCATCTGTAACAATATCAGGGATGCCTCCAGAACGGGCAGCTACCACAGGACACCCTGCGGCCATAGCTTCTAGCAGAACTAATCCCAGTGTTTCTGTGCGGGAAGGAAAAATAAAGGCATCAGCACTGGCAAAAGCCGAACCTAATTCTTTACCCATCAGATAACCGACAAAATAAGTATTTGTCCCGGCAAAGTGTTTTTCCAAAGTTTGTCGGTGGGGTCCATCGCCGACTAATGCTAATCTGGCATCAGGAATGGCTTCTAGAATGGGTTTAATACGTTCGATTTCCTTCTCAGCAGAAAGACGACCAACGTACAGTAACAAGGGGCTATCTGGATGATTTTGGGATAAGCGCGATCGCATTTCCGCACTGACTAAATCAGGATGAAATAATTCTGTATCTACCCCCCGTTGCCATAAATCACATCTTTCAATTCCATGGGCTGAAAGTTCCTTTACCATTGCCGTAGAGGTACACAAATTTAACTCAGCCTGATTATGACCAGCTTTAAGCAACTCCCATAGTAACCCTTCTAACATCCCTAAACCGTAATGTTGCAGGTATTGGGGCAAGTGGGTATGATAAGAAGCCACTAAAGGAATTTTCAGAACTTTACTATAGAAAATCCCTGATAATCCGAGAACTGCGGGATTAACAACATGAATAATATCTGGTTTAAACTCTTCCAAAGCATGACCAATTGCCGGGCGAGGCAGTGCCATTTTTAACTCAGGATAGAGAGGTAAGGGAAAGCCACTAACTCCGTAAACTTTCGCACCTTTATGTTCAGTGATGCCACCTTCAGGGGCAAATACCAGAACTTGATTGCCATGACGTTGTAAATGGTCAACAGTATGGCGCAAGCGGGTTACGATGCCATCAACTTTAGGTAAAAAGGTTTCTGTAAATAGGGCAATTCTCATAAAAAGAAGGAGGTAGGAGTCAGGAGTCAGGAGTCAGGAGTCAGGAGTCAGGAGTCAGAAGTCAGGAGGTAGGGGCGCAGTTAGGAGTCAGGAGTGGAAAATTAATCTACTGTTGCCTCTTACGCTCTTTCTATCACCTGTCACCTGTCACCTGTCACCTGTCACCTGTCACCTATTTTCTATGCCAAGAGACTTTGGGAAGAATTTGTTTGTGATCAACCCGGTTCTGATACTTGACGGAAAAGTTTAATAGTGAATCAAGTAGAGAATCCGAGAGTAAATGCGGTTGTAAACCCAAATCCAAGAGTTTGGTGTTTTTGGCGTTGAAATAGTGTTCTTCCTTCTCCACTCTGGGGTTGTCTATATGGTTAATATCCACATTCAGTCCCATAGCGTTACCGGCTTTTTTCACCATCATTGCCAAGTCACCGACGCTAAATAGTTCGGTAAATTGGTTAAACACACGGAATTCTCCTGGTTCGGCAGGATTAGCGATCGCTAATTCAATACATCGCACCGTATCCCGAATATCCAAGAAGCCACGAGTTTGTCCACCTTTACCGTAGACGGTGAGGGGATGTCCTACAGTTGCTTGAATACAGAAGCGATTCAGTGCTGTACCAAATACGCCATCATAATCCAGGCGGTTAATTAACAGTTCGTCCATCCCCGTTTCGTCGGTTAAGACACCGTAAACTATCCCTTGATTTAAGTCTGTAGCCCTTAAACCCCAAACCCGACAAGCAAAGTGGATATTATGGCTATCATGGACTTTGCTCAAGTGATACATAGAACCAGGCTGCTTAGGATAGGGCAAAGTATCCTTGCGGCCGTTGTGTTCAATCGTGATGTATCCTTCTTCAATGTCAATGTTGGGAGTTCCATACTCACCCATTGTTCCCAATTTCACCAAATGGCAATCTGGGAAATCCTCCCGCATAATGTACAGCAAGTTCAACGTGCCAACCACATTATTGACTTGGGTAAGAACAGCGTGTTCACGGTCAATCATGGAAAATGGCGCTGAACGCTGTTCACCAAAATGCACGATTGCAGTTGGTTGAAATTCGTGTAAGGCTTTGTGCAGAAACTCGTAATTAGTAATATCGCCGATAAACAGATCAATAGACTTGCTAGTCAAATCCTGCCACCGCTGGAGACGTTGCTGAATTGGTGCGATTGGGGTAAGAGTTTCTACACCCAATTCATTATCCCAATGTCGCCGCACCAAACTATCTAAAATTCCAACTTCATAACCTCGATTAGAAAGGTAAAGCGCGGTTGCCCAACCGCAATACCCATCACCACCAATTACCAGGACTTTCATCTTTACCAGTTTTTACTCGCTGATAGCTAAATCTACCAGGTTTTGTGTCCCTTCTTCATCATTAAATTCTGATCAAGACAGGAATCAATTACAGCAGGAGTCACCGAGTCAGGCTTAACAAACCTGCCCGGAACTTAAGTTCCGGTCTAAAAGCTAAAGTGCGTTAAAACGCACTCTGGTTAACTCAAAATCAAAAATTATCCTATTTATAAGAGCATCCGGTAAGCGTAAAACGAGCGCGGCTTGGCTCCCTGAGAGTGTCAATATGCTCCAACAGTCGGTTTTAACCGACTTTAGCTTTTAGACAGGGAATTTATTCCCTGGCTGGAAGGGACATCAATTTACGTTAAGTTGACTATTGACTAATTTTATACTCCTGGGCAATGTAGTAAAACAGCCGATAATAATTTTGAAAGTCTTTGCTGCCGCTTTGTCCTTGCCAGTGATACTCCAAGTTCTCTTGGCTAATAGTCAATTTAATCACAGTCACCTTTTCCCCCGCTTCTACAGCTAATACCCCAGAAAACCCCTGATGAGTCCGAAAATTAGGGACTGGCTGGGGATTTTCAGTTGCGAATTTCAATAAAGGCTTACTTGCATAAGCGCGAATTTCTACGTTTTTTTTGTTTGGTGAAACTAAAGCAATACCATCACTGTTGTCTGGGTTTCCTAATTGCTGCCAAGTATGCGGATAAGGAAACTCAAAACCATAACGATTATTTCTATATATATTCCATCTTGTCTCTTGAAGCTGGGAGTTATTAGCATTACACCCCCAGGAGATCATCCCTATCCCCACACCCGAAATAATAGCGCACAGCGCCTTGTTTACTTGTACCGCACCCCAGGGCTGTTTTATCATTCAGTTTTCATTAATATATTGGTGGATCGTCTCTTAATCGCTTTGATGTTTCCTGAAGCCGCGCAAAACTTTCTTGGCGCGATCGCTCGATCATCAGTGTTTGTAAAATTGGTTCAAGAATCCGTTTAGCATCTTGATAACCCCGGTTTTGCAAGAGTTGAATCCGTTCGGGACTGAAATCTAATAATGTGTTAAGACCACCCATATCTTCCGTTGGACGAATTTCAATTATTGTTTGATTAGGGAAATCATGACGATTCCAAAGTTCCCCATTCCCTAAATGAATGACGATCGCATGAGTACAACCGCGATTTGCTAAGGCTTTGAGAGGGACATTATCACCTAGCCAACCATCAACATAATGCTTGTCATCAACCTGGCGTGACTTAAAGGCTAAAGGAATAGCAGCACTAGCGAGTAATGTTTGATAAATTTCTTCATCGGTTTTGGCTGATTGGACATGAATATATTCGGCGGATTGTCCAAGATTGGAGGCGATCGCATTGCCTATTGTGGGGACAATCTGACCTGCTTTGTGTGAAGATGGTAGGAAATTTTGTACTGAGGGAAACGCGGCTACCCAGAGTTCAATTCCTGCTCGCAATTGTTGAGGATTGATGGCGTAGCGTAAAAATTTATCCAGTGGGTTAGGATCACACAGAGATGCGTCTTCCTGTGAGAAATGTAAATATTGTGCTAAGGAATGCAGTGGATATTTAACTAACTGCCAGTTGATAATGTTGGCTTCACCTAGTTCTTTCCATAGTTGCCACAAGCGATCGCTTGATTGTTTAAATGATGTACCAGAGGCGAGGATCGCACCATTGAGCGCACCAATGCTCGTACCTGCAATCATCAGAGGGGCAAAGTCAATTTCTGCTAGGTATTTGACTACGCCTGATTGGTACGCGCCTTTAGCACCGCCACCTGCTAGTACCAATCCGAGTTTGATTTTGGCTTCTTTCATGTAATAATTAAAATTATTAATATATGTTGTCTGTATCTAATTTACCAGTGATTGATGCAGATGCGATAGCGAAGCGCGACCTAGGAATCGCTCATTGGTTGAACAAACCCGCCCGGAACTTAAGTTCCGGTCTCAAAGCTAAAGTGCGTTAAAACGCACTCTGATTAACTCCAAATCAAAATTTATCCTGTTTATGCCAAAGTAGTCGGTTTTAACCGACTTTAGCTTTTAGACAGGGAATTTATTCCCTGGCTGGCTACTATCTTAATCTCATGCCTAATTCAGACAAAACACATTAGGTAACAATCATGAATAGAGAATATTTAATCAACTTCCTGAAAAAAAACTTAACCACGATCAAAAGTTATGGTGTAACTTCCTTAGCTTTATTTGGTTCTTATGCAAGAGATGAAGCAAAAAATACTAGCGATCTTGATTTATTGGTAGAATTTCAAGGAAAAGTTACCTTTGATCAATATATGGACTTAAAATTCTTCTTAGAAGATAATTTATCTTTATCTGTTGATTTAGTAACTAAAAAAATGTTGAAACCTCAAATTATTAGTTCTGTAGAAAAAGACGCTATTTATGTCGCGTAGTTTAAAACTTTATTGTGATGATATTTTAATTAGTTGTGATAAAATTCTCCGTTATACTCAAGGATTAGATGATAATAGGTTTTTTGCTGATGAATTAAGATTTGATGCGGTAATTAGAAATTTATCAGTGATTGGGGAAGCAGTTAAACAAATTCCTCCAGAAATAAGAAATAAATATCCACATATTGAATGGCGCAAAATTGCTGGATTGAGAGATATTTTAGTTCATGCTTATTTTTCCTTAGAAGATGAGATTATTTGGGACATTATTCAAACTAAAATTAGTCCTTTGAAATCAGCCATTTTAATTATTATTTATTTCTCAAGAATTTTAAGTTAATGGAAAATGGCGATCGCACTGCTTTTATATTAAGCATTTGTGTCTGGGAAATAATCGGAGTCTATGATTTGCTCTGGGGTGAAGGGACATTCTAGGGGAAAGGTGGTTAAGGGTAGTTTTGTTTCCCTTGCGGCGTTTTTTCGTGCTTTCTGATAGCACTCGGATATATTCTCTTTGAAGAATGGGTTTAAGCTAGGACTGTTTTCTAAGACTAATTCGAGTTCATTTCTTTGGGTTATTATAGTTGAAGTCCAACTTTTTGTTTTCTTTTTTGATTGATATTTATACTTTAATAGGTGCATGATTAAAACAATTAATCGGCTTTTAATTTCCCGTTTGTCATTGCTCCCCATTGATTGAACTTCCTCGATTAAGTTTTCTATATCTAGGTCTTGAATTTGTCCATTTTTGAGTTGGTTAACAGTTTGTTCTATCCAAAGATTAAAGTCGGTTTCATACAGAGTGGTGGTCATGGGTTATTCTCCTAATCATTTTAGAGGGGATATTGTTTGTCTAGAAATGTTGGGTTTCCTTTTGTCAACCCAACCTACGAAGGGCGATTAGACTAATGTTATCAAATTTAATCTATCGTTTGCCGTTTCATTCACAATGCGCTCAACAAATTCTCTTTTGCTGGTTTCAGGATAAATCCAAGCATTTGGATAGTTACGACATAGCTCAAATGCGGCTTTTGCTGGGTCTTGGTGCGGCTGTTGTTTAGCTAATTCTAGGGTTTTACCAAAAGTGAATAAATAAGGCGTTTTTGCTATTCTTTGTTCGGAAATAGATTCTACTTCCAGCAAATAACCCGCAAGTTCTTGATTTTCTGGGGATGTTTCGCTATATGACAGGTTGAGGAAGTTGGTTAATGGAAAATCGCAATCGGGGATTGTGTTGTCCGTTGCAAGTATTCTATCGCTTATACTTTGACGCAGTTGGCTGTCTTTACCTTTGGTGATTAATCGTTCGTAATCACCGAGAGCATAATCTACTATTTCACGGGTGACAAAAGCAACTTGAATTGCCCAATGAAAGCCTTGATATGTCCGTTTTGACTGCCATGCGGCGATCGCATCTTCAATTCTATGCTGAACTTCTGTTCTATAAACTCGTTGTTCTAATTTCAGAATCCGATGTTCGTGATCTTCAACTTTGTATTGCAGTTGATTGACAATATCTTGAAGTAAATTAATATCCTGTCGCTGGTTGCGGATTGCTTGACGAGTTTCTATTAATTTTTCTTCAATGGTGATAATTGCATTATTACTAACATTCAAATTATTAGAAATATCTAACACCCAACTGTGGAAAGATTGCATTGATATATTGACATTTTTATCTATAGCAAGTTGACGTTTTCGATCTGCTCCTGTAAGGTTATCAAAAAACTGTCCGAATAATCCTCGCTTTTGGTGAAAACTAATTAGATCGTCATTGACTTGGATTGAATTTACCAAATCCACGAGTATTTTATCAGTAATAATAGGAATTTCAGATTCCTTTTCTTGAAGATAGTTAAAGTTAATAAGTGACATTTTTGTTTTTTATTTAATGTTATCGAAATACTTTTGCAGATATTTTAAGTCTTTTTCTAGATCAGCAGTTTTACCTAAAAATTGATTGTACTGACTTACAAAAATTGCATAGCTATTTTGTATTTTTTTGCTAGTTTCAATTGATTGACGCAAGTATTCCTCATATTCTTTAAATAAATGATAACGATTCCAAAGAATTATCGTAATATCTTCTCCCAGTGTTGAGACAAGGATCTTTTTTAACTCATCCTCGGACACCGAATGAAAATAAAGATTTATTACGGAGACAAAGGATGATTCTTTGTCTATGTATGAACTACGAATGCCACTTACTACTTCTTCAGAGAATAAATATACATACACGGTCTTTGTTCCTAATCTTCTGCTACTAATTTCGATTAATGTTGAATTTTGATAGGAATGATGACGATATGGATTAAGTGTATTCATTGGATCATATGATACATAACCTGTGTTTATAAAATCGGGCAAGTCTTCACCCCAATATATTTTTGCATTTCCTACTATAGTTGAGCTAGATTCATATTTTTTAAGCCGTTCCTCATATTTACTAATATTTGCTTCATAAGCATTGCATTTTTTCTTGACTACTTCTTTGGCATATTGATAGAAATCTGTGTATTTATCTTTATTCAATAAAAATTCTTGATTCAATTCTTTCTGCATTCTTTTGTGAATTTCATGAATAAATACATTGTCGGAATTTAAATAGTAATTGACATCTTCAACATATTGAGATTCGATATTTTTTAATTGATCAAACAATTCATCAAAAATTTTATTAATTTTAATACAGCAAATTCTATTAAAGTTTACGATCTCTTGTAGCATAGATACGTTCATGTATGTAGGGTTTATGATTACTAAATAATGACGACTATCTTCTGCTATATTCAATTTAATTAAGCGAGTACATAAAATGTCGAGCTGATGATCAAAAAACTTCTGAAATTCACTTTCACTTTCAAAGTCATGAAGGGCTGTGTGTTTTTTTTCTTGACTTTCGTTGAATATGCTGTTAATAGAAGAAAGAAATTCTTCCTGCCATTTAAGACTAGTATAAATTGATATTACTTCTTTCAACTCTGCTTCCACAAAGTTAATTTGCTCTTGTAGCTGTTGAATATGTCGCTCAAGTATTCCCTTCTGCTTGCTGAGACAAGACAGAAAAGAAGTAAATATCTGACTAATATCTTTTAACGCATACTTAATGCTAGGTACTAGAGGAGCGATCGCCTTCTCCATAAAATCAGCAAATCCAGACTTTTGCCAATACTTATTAGCGGCTTTATCCATTTCTGATAAGGAAATATTCTCTTTTCGATCTTCCCAAGAATCGCTATAATACTTTTGTCCAAGAGCCTCAAAACTCTTCCTTTTCCGTAATTCTGTTGGCTGATAGATTTCCTTCTCACGCTGAAAATTAGTAGCTAAAAATCCTTTAATAGCCGACATTTCAAAAACTCGATTTTGAGGATCATCAATTTCATATTTAGTTTTAACCAAATTTAAAATTTGTTGAGTAGTTAAATCTTCAGGATTATTAGGATCACGATCATCAATTTTATTAACAATGATATAAGTGCGATCGCGTCCCTTAATAGCAGCGATTTCATCCACCAACTTCTTAACTTTTGCTGGATCTGTTTGTCCAATTTTCGTATAATCCACCACCACCAAAACCAGAGAACTGGCTATGAGTCTATCCTTGACAACATTCACTAAATTTAAAGACTTATCCTCACTAGGTCCAGGGGTATCCACCAGCGCCAAAGTCCCTAAACCCGAATCTTTTAGAGATGATAATTGTCGCGGAAAAGGAACTTCAATCCGAGGAATTTCAGACAAAGAAGACAAAAATTCTGTAGCTAAGTAAGTTGGCGTTAAACAATCAACATATGTAACGAAATGTAAATTCGACAAATACCTTATAGATAGGTTATTTAAGGGTTTTTACGAAAAAAATGTATATTGATTTTATCGTGCCGACTTACTTACACCAAAAATACCGCACAACCGCAGTAGATCATTTATTCTGATTAATTCAGCTTGAATACCATTTGATTCTTCCACCTCAGATTGAGAAGAAACAGAACTACTGTTCAAAATTTCCCTAATTACATTCTCGCGGGGAAAATCATTTTTAGTAGCCTGTTCAACAGCTTCCTCTAAACCAATTTGTTGCAATTTCTGATGTAATTGTCGCCAAGCCTCTCGCAAAAGCGTCATCAAAGCCTTATCCAGAATCAACTTAGGACGAGTTACCTCACGAGAAAAAACAATCTCAGTGGGTAAAACCGTCATCGCATCATTACGACTAGGTAATAAATCCTGTCCTGCGATCGCATTAATAATAGTAGACTTACCCGCACTGGTTGGCGCAACAATCGTCATCGTCAATTCTTTACGCTTTATCCTTTCCAACTTCTCATTAACGTGCCTTATATCTTCTTCAATAGCCTTAATCTCAGCCCCCAACCGATTCCCACCCTGATTTTCAGCCAGCAATCGATCATGTTCTCTCAATATTGCACAACCTTCTGACATCACATTACCGACATGGGTAATCACATCAATAGCAGACTGGTGTAGTGCATCCGAATCAGGCTGTAAAAGGTTGTTAGACATAAATTAAGGATGTTAAAAAGCATCACCATCAACAATAATCTTAAAACGGCACAGGACGAAGCTAAACGACGGCAGATAATATTTTTACCAGATTATCACACAGCGGTATGTACTCTTTGTGAAATATATTTTAGACAAAATCATCAAAATCCAAACACAAATCCTGAAAATCCTTAAATCCTGGACATCCTGATTCAGACAAAATCCTGAAAATCCTTAAATCCTGGACATCCTGATTCAGACAAAAAAACCTAGTCAACCTAGTTATATTACGAAATGTAACAAAATTGCAGTTAAAACGCTTTACCATCTTGACAACTGAGAAAAGAGCCGATAAGGTGGTATACATACCCGGGTAAGACCACTAGAAAGTTGTATGCAAACTAAGCAAAAGGTTACGTTATATTTATCACCGGAACTGCACAGAAGACTTAAAATTCGTTCTGCTGTTGACTCAGAACCCATGTCAGACCTCGCAGAACGGGCGCTCAGTTTCTACCTGACCAACTCAGAATTAGTAGAAGAAATAGAAGCGTCTGCTCATGGGCGAACTCACCGGATTTATTCCTGTCCCACCTGTGAAACTTCACTCGTACTGCGTGATGGTGAACTCGTGAACTTGGGCAACCAACCAGGAATCATCGGACAAGACCATCTATCCATTGATGGTAGAGAAAAAGAAGAAACCCATCCCAAGGGTGAGGAAGAATTAGTTCCTTGTTAGATAGGAATTAATGATGATTAATAGTCTGGCTTAACGCCATGCGATCGCTGGTCGGTACTGTCTCTATAAGGTCTCAAGTAGGTCGATAGTATGAAAGAAGAGCTCAATATTTTAATTCAAGCTCAATACCCTTTAATCTACCTTGTGACCTCCGAGGAAGAGCGGGCAGAGCAGTCAATTTTTAAAGTCTCCCAAGATTTAAAACCCCCAAGACGAGTATATGTGTGGACAGTAACTCACGGTATCGTCGAGTACGGTCAACCTCGGAATACCACTCAACACAATACTGTTTCTCCCGAAGCAGCCATTGATTGGATTATTCGTCAAAAAGAACCCAGTATATTTATTCTTAAAGATTTACATCCCTTTATTGATGCGCCGGCAACAACCAGATCGCTCCGGGACGCGATCGCTAGTTTCAAAGGAACGCAAAAGAACATTATCTTAATGTCCCCTGTGCAACAAGTTCCGATTGAATTAGAAAAAGAAGTTGTTGTTTTAGATTTTCAATTGCCTGACATGGCTGAGTTAAATAAGGTTTTAACCGCCCATCAAGAGCAAAATCGTGGACGACGGCTGACAACCGAGGCGCGAGAAAAGCTACTCAGAGCCGCTTTAGGTCTAACTAAAGATGAAGCTGAGAAAGTCTACCGCAAAGCACAGGTAACAACTGGGCAATTGACGGAAAATGAAGTTGATATCGTTTTATCCGAGAAAAAACAACTCATCCGCCGTAACGGTATCTTGGAGTACATCGAAGAAGATGAAACCATTGATGCTGTGGGTGGCTTGGAAGAATTAAAAACTTGGCTTACCCAACGCTCCAACGCCTTTACAGAAAGAGCGAGAGAGTACGGGTTGCCCCAACCAAAAGGAATGTTAATTCTCGGTGTTCCTGGTTGTGGTAAGTCACTCATTGCTAAAACTACCTCCCGTTTATGGGGTTTACCAATTCTGAGATTAGATATGGGGCGGGTCTACGACGGCTCAATGGTGGGTCGAAGTGAAGCCAACCTGCGGAACGCCCTAAAAACGGCAGAATCAATTTCCCCCACGATTCTGTTTATCGACGAGTTGGATAAATCCTTTGCGGGTAGCGGTGGTTCTGGCGATTCTGATGGGGGGACATCAAACAGAATTTTCGGCTCTTTCCTCACCTGGATGCAGGAAAAGAAATCTCCAGTTTTCGTCATGGCGACTGCTAACCGCGTAGAACGCCTACCTGGAGAGTTTTTGAGGAAAGGTCGCTTTGATGAAATTTTCTTTGTGGATCTGCCCACACCGGAAGAACGTCAGGATATCTTCGGTATTCACCTGACTAAACGCCGGGAGGAAATTGCTAGATTTGATCTAGAACAACTAGCAAAAATGTCCGACGGCTTTTCCGGGGCAGAAATTGAACAGGCGGTCGTGGCGGCTATGTATGAAGCCTTCGCCCAAGATCGGGAGTTCACCCAATTAGATATTATTGCTGCATTGAAGTCTACTTTGCCGCTGTCACGAACGATGCAAGAACAGGTCACAGCTTTAAGAGACTGGGCCAGACAGCGTGCTAGACCCGCAGCCTCCTCTGTTGCTGAATATCAGCGCATGGAGTTTTAAAAGCTTTCCTCTGCCATGTCAGGGGGGAAAGGTTAGTCACAAGGCTAACAGATAGAAAAAAGCCGTTCCCAATTAATGCGGCTTCGCTGAAAAAGAACCGTTGTCGTTTTTCTCATCAATCTTCTTATTGGAGGAAACCCAAATGTCTCACTTTAGCACTCTGCGTACCAAGATCACCGATGCCGAAATTCTCAAGTCTTCTTTGCGCGACTTAGGTATCAGCGTCAAGACTGAAGCTGATGTTCGTGGCTATAATGGTCAGCGTCTCCGTTCCGACATCGTTGCTGTATTGGAAGGCGAGTACGACTTAGGTTGGTCTCGTAACAGTGACGGTTCTTTTGACCTCATTGCTGACTTATGGGGTGTTGCTAAGAAGCACAACCAGACCGAGTTGATTAACTCTATTAATCAAAAATATGCCGTTAACAAGACTTTGGCTGAAGTAAAACAGCGCGGTCTGCAAAATGCCAATGTTAAGTTGGTATTGCAGTAACAATTTCTGTAACGCGTTCCCAAAGTGAAACGGGTTAACCTTCTAATAAGCGGTTAGCCCGCTTTTTTTATGGGTAAATTTTCCATCAGAGTAGACACAACAAAAAAATTGTGTTATCATTAAACTAGTAAAGAAAACCAATAAAGAAAACCAAGGAAACAGGAACGCTTATGTACAATTTAATTAATAAGGAACGCTTATGTACACTGTACCAAAGTTCGAGCAAAATGGAAACTTACCTGCTGGTATTCATCTTTCCACCTGGGAGGAAATCAAAGATGTTCTAGCTTTTAATGAACGTCGTCAACAGCTTTTGGAAGGTATGAAAAGAGTTAGTGAAATATTAAAACAAGCAGGATGTAGTCGAATTTATATTGGTGGTAGTTTTGTTACTAGAAAAACCTATCCAAACGATTTTGACCTTCTATGGGATGATAAGAGTGTAAATTTTAAAATCTTACAATCTTTAGATATAAATTTATTTGATGCTGGCAGAAATAAAAGATCAGCACAAAAAAAGACTTATGGAGGTGAAATTTTTCAAGCTTATCTTTATGCCAATGATTATGAAACTTTTATTGAATATTTTCAAAAAGACAATAATCTTAATCATAGAGGGATAATTGCAATAGATTTGTAGAAAATTAACCAAAGAATATTACTCTAACTTGGGTAATATTCTCACCAAAATTAAGAGTAAAAAAGGAAGTTGACTATGATTTTAAATGAACGCCAATATATGATTACTAAAGCTCAGATTAAAAAATTTCAATTAGCAGTAGAAAATCTGGAAAAAAAAGTACCCCCACAAGATAATGAAAATGAAAAGTTACGACATCAATCATATCTAGGTTCACTTAATGGTGAAATAGAAGAACTATTAGAACAAGTGGAGGAATATGAAAACCTCAAATCAAGGAAAATAGATAGGTTGGAATGTAAGTCTTTAGAAGAATTACCAGAAGCACTTATTAAAGCACGGATTTTTCGTGGTTTAACTCAGGGACAATTAGCAGAACTTTTAAATGTGAAGGAACAACAGGTGCAACGTGATGAGGCTAATGAATATGCTAATTCTAGTTTCACAAAAATTTTGAAAGTTCAACGTGCGTTGGATATTGAGATTAGAGAGGAAGTAATTTTTAAATAACTTTCTCAACGTCTGATTACAATTTTGTATAAATAAATTTTGTAAATAAAAATTATTTATCTATAGTCTGATGTACTTGTAAAATATTCCAATATCAAAAATTATATTAATTGTAATTAGGAGGTCAAGACTATGAACTCTCTTGAATTAAGACAAAAAATCGAACAAAATTTATTAACTATTTCACCAGAAAATTTGAAATTTATTGATGAATTTGTGGAATTTATTAAATATAAACAAGAAACAAGTTTATCAGAAAAAACTAACTATAAGCCAGCTTCAGGACGTTCAATTTTACGTCATGCTGGTACGTGGGTAGGAGACGACTTGGAAGAATGTCTGAAGTTAGTCTCTGAAACTAGAGGTAAAGTGAAAATTAATAATCGTATTAATCCTTTTGAGTGATGTATCTTTTAGACACTAATCATTGTAGTTTAATTTTTCTGAAAAATCAGACGGTTCTGGATTATATACAGGAAGTTGGAGAAACCGATATAGCTACTACTATCATAACAGTAGGTGAGCTAACTTATATGGCAGAAAATTCTAGTTATAAGGAAGAAAATTTAACTCGTATTGAGCAATTTATCGCAGATATTAGAATTTATTATGTAGATGATGTAACTGCTAAAATTTATGGACAAATAAAAGCAGGATTAATTAACAAATTTGGACCAAAGCAAAAAACTAAACGGCAAACGACTAAAATCACTCAATTAGGTTTTGATGAAAATGATCTTTGGATAGCAGCAATAGCAATTCGTAATCAATTAACATTAGTTTCTGCTGATACTGATTTTATCAGAATCCAAACTGTAATTGGTTTTTCTTTGGAGAATTGGAGAAATAATCAATAAATAATTATGAATGCACGTCTTCAGGACAACAGCATGATCATTATATCTAATTTAGATATAAACTTATTAGATGCTGGTAAGAATAAAAGATTGTCACAAAAGAAAATCTATGGAGGTGAAATTTTTCCTGCATCAGCTTGTGCTAACTATTATAATACTTTTTTAGAATCTTTTCAAAAAGATAAGAACATGAATAATAGAGGAATAGTTGCCATAGATTTGTAGAATATTAAACAAAGAATATTACTCTAATTTGGGTAATATTCTCACCAAAATTAAGAGTAAAAAAGGAAGTTGACTATGATTTTAAATATACCGGAAAAAGATGGAGATGATGCTCCGTTATATTTAGAAAAAAACATTCAGCGGGTGCTGAAAAAGCTGGAAGAACTAGAAAATAAGGAAGGTGAAGAATGATTTATCACTACAGCATGGTAATTCAATGGTCCCAAGAGGATCAACTTTTTTTAGTTCACTTACCTGAATTTCCCTGGCAACAGTTTCATACACATGGTAAAACTTACGAAGAAGCTGCTAGAAATGGTCAGGAAGTAATTGAGGCTTTTGTTGAGATGCTTACTCAAGAAAATCAAGTATTACCAGAACCCCGAATGCTTCCTACAAAAGCGTTGCAAGTTGCCTAGTTCAGTGTAAAAAGTATAGTTGCATTTTGACATTATAACCGTTAAAATGCCTGTAAATAATTGTAATTCAGTGTTATTCCCCATAATAAAAAATTATGAAAACATTCACTATTGGTCATTCCAATCATACAATTGAAACATTTATCAAACTCCTGACTCGGTGACTTCTAACTTCTAGAATAGAGGAAGAGGGAAAGCGGGGGCAAAGAGAAATAAAAATTACAATCCTCTTGCCTTTTGCCTTTTACCTCTTGCCTTTTTTAGACGGTGGTGATCTCTTTTTCCTTTTCTACAAGCAAGTGGTCGATTTTTTCTGTATGCTTGTTGGTCAGTTTTTGGAGTTTGTCTTGTTGATCTCGTGATTCATCTTCGGAGATTTCTGCACTTTTTTCCTGTTTGCGAATGGAATCGTTAGCATCACGACGGATATTGCGAATTGCTACACGACCTTCTTCTGCGTACTTAGCCGCAAGTTTGACAAATTCTTTACGGCGATCGCTAGTTAGAGGGGGAATATTCAACCGAATCACACTACCGTCGTTACTGGGAGTTAAGCCTACATCCGACAGAGAGATAGCTTTTTCAATGATATTCAAGCTGCCCTTATCGTAGGGCTGAATCAGGATGGTTGAAGAATCTGGTGTGCTAATATTTGTCAGTGCTTTTAGGGAAGTTGGTGTACCGTAATACTCCACTTGTACCTTGTCCAATAAACTCGCATTGGCGCGACCAGTACGAATTGTATTAAAAGCCCGTTGAGTGGACTCAACGGTTTTTTGCATCATGCTCTCAGCTTCAGCTAATTTCACAAGAACCTCCCACAAGAGTGCCAATGGATTCTCCCATGACTGCCCGGTGGATGTTACCTCGCACCGTTAGGTCAAATACTAAAATAGGGAGATTATTTTCTTTACATAGAGCAATTGCGGTACTATCCATGACTCGCAAATCTTTAGCCAAAACGTGGGCGTAAGTAAGAGTAATAAAACGCTTGGCCTCAGGATGGAGTTTGGGGTCAGCATCGTAAATGCCGTCTACTTTAGTAGCTTTAAAAATCACGTCTGCTTCAATTTCTGCTGCTCGTAAGGCCGCAGTCGTATCTGTGGTAAAAAAGGGATTACCAGAACCAGCCCCAAAAATTACCACCCGTCCTTTTTCAAGGTGACGGATGGCACGACGGCGAATGTATGGTTCTGCTAGTTCTTGCATAGCAATGGCGGTTTGTACCCTTGTCTGAATTCCCATCCGTTCTAGGGAATCTTGCAGGGTCATGGCGTTCATGACTGTGGCAATCATGCCGATATAGTCAGCGGTTGCCCGATCCATACCTGCTGATGCTGCTTTAATGCCTCGAAAAATATTGCCACCACCAACAACGATGGCCACCTGGACACCAGTGGCTATCACCTCTCCTATTTCCTTGGCTATTCCCTCGACCACTTCTGGATCAATGCCGTAGCCCAAGTTGCCCATTAAGGCTTCACCGCTCAGTTTAAGTAAAACCCGTCGGTAATTCGTTCCCATGAAGTTCTGCTTTATCAAAAAAGTTGCAATTGCCTCCAATTTAAGATAGCAGGACAGTGACTATCTGTCTCTATTTAGGTTGCCTGTTATTTATATAAAGTTCCAATTTGTTCGGTTTGGGCTGGCTGTATTTGCTAATCTTGCAATAAACAAGTATACTCAACACAACTTAATTATTTGATTTAAGCGGGTAGGAGTTTAGCAATGCTAAACCCCTACAAATCTAGGTTTTTCGTGATTTTACAAAAGTCCATGTCCCAACCGTTTTGAGTATAATCGCATTTCTTAAATAATCCACTCCCTGTGCTGATGCTGTTTGGGTGTGTTCATCTATTTGCCCTTGATAGCGAATAATCCCATCGCTATCTATCAAAAAGGCTGTAGGTGGACTAATTACACCAAAGCTGCGGGTAACATCTTGAGTTGAGTCCCACATATAGTTATGGGTAGAAACAGCTTGATAATTCCTACCCATAACTATCCATATATTACTGTTTGTCCAAGTCTTCAATAAGTTGATCAACAAAATCCCTCAACCGTTGCTGCCAGTCAGGGACGGCTTTAATTTTTTCCCTGACTCCAGGTAAAACCTTAAATTGCAAAGGTGATTTATCGTACGCTACCTGATTTTGTGGTTTAAATTTAATCCGAGGCATTGCCAAATCCTAATATGTCTGATATACTAGATATCATAGCACAACATTGAAGGTCGAATCAAGTGAACTAATCCTTGTGGATCGGGTTTTCCCCAGTTCTCAAATATGCTCTAACTGCGGCAATCATCGTCATAAAATGCCATTAAAAAGCCGCGTTTATGTTTGTCCTGATTGTGGACATACAGAGGATCGTGACCTCAACGCAGCTAAGAATATTGACCGATGGTTTGCGGATATTTTTATCCCTGTAGCGTAGCGGTTCCTTTTAGGAACTACGGTCAGAAACGGTAAGTTCTACCGAGATAGCCTGTGGAGCGGACAAACCTCTTAGAAGTCATTCTAAGACCGTGATTAAACAGGAAATAAGCACTAAGGTTATCGCTGTCCAGATGTGTCTAGACTTTGGTAATTTTGGGTAAGTTTTATAGAACGGAAATTTAACTGATGACGCTCGGCAAAAACTTTCATTTATTAATATTGCATTTACCATGAAAACTTCTCCAAAAACCTGGATTTGGCAAGATTTCTCTATTTGTTACCAAACTCAAGGTACTACTGGACCTGCTGTGATCTTGATTCATGGTTTTGGTGCGTCATGGTTACATTGGCGCAAAAACATTCCAGCCTTAGCGGCAAATTGCCGAGTTTATGCGATTGATTTAATTGGCTTTGGTGGTTCAGCTAAACCCACACCAGGGGAAAAAATTAGTTATACCCTAGAAACTTGGGGACAACAAGTAGCAGATTTTTGTCGGGAAGTGGTAGGTGAACCTGCATTTTTAGTAGGTAATTCTATTGGTTGTATTGTGGCTATGCAAGCGGCGGTAATTAACCCGGATATGGCTTTGGGAACTGCTTTGCTTAACTGTTCTTTGCGGTTATTACATGATCGTAAACGCGTAAATTTACCTTGGCTAAAGCGATTTGGTACGCCAATTCTCCAAAATTTCTTGGCGATTAAACCAATAGGTGATTTCTTTTTCAATCGCCTAGCTCAACCACAAACAGTTAAAAAGATTCTTTTACAGGCTTATGCTAACGGGGAAACGGTGACAGATGAGTTAGTTGACATTTTGATGATACCAGCAAAAGATCCTGGGGCTGCTGCTGTATTTTTGGCGTTCACTGCTTATTCTAGTGGTCCTTTACCGGAAGACTTATTACCTAGATTATCTTGTCCGGTAATTATTTTATGGGGAACGGCTGACCCTTGGGAAGCTATTGATTTAGGCCAAGAGTTAGCCAATTTTCCCCAAGTTCAAAAGTTTATTCCTTTAGAAGGTGTGGGACATTGTCCTCAAGATGAAGCTCCTGATTTAGTTAATCCTATTTTACAGGATTGGATTATTGATCAATATCAATCTATCCGTTCTATAAAACTTACCCAAAATTACCAAAGTCTAGACACATCTGGACAGCGATAATCCTAGTGTTTATTTCCTGTTTAATCACGGTCTTAGAATGACTTCTAAGAGGTTTGTCCGCTCCACAGGCTATCTCGGTAGAACTTACCGTTTCTGACCGTAGTTCCTAAAAGGAACTGTCTTTTTAAAACACCTATCCCATGCTTGGCGTAAATCAGCTAACGCCTTCTGAGGGACATTTTTGCTAACTTCGTAATACCAGGCGGATTCAGATTTAATCTCAGCAACTAACTTTTTATGCGGGTCAATCGCTGAGGGAAGTTTAAGTTTTTCGCCTTCTCTGGGAGTAGCTAAGATATCTATAACTTGAGCATTTGCCCATGCTTAGTTTATAAAGGTATTTTCGATCAATGTAATCATTCTATGGTTATAAACTAATAATTAGAATTTCCATTGTTTGACGTATATATATTTAATTTTTGTCTGTTCAAAAAACTCACTCAAAAACTGATTATTTTTGAATGAGCTATATGAGTATTAAAATATAAATGAATTGGGCTAACTTATTACCAGCGACGGCGGGGTCTCCAGCCCCAACCACCACCCCAGCGACGGCGGGGGGATCCCCAGCCACCACCACGACCAGATAGAAGCTGTTGTTCTTCTATGGATAGTTCTACAACTAAATCAGATGGAATATTTTGAGATGGAATATTTTGGTTTGACATAATAATTGTTAACCTCAATTAATTTTTATTAGGCTTCGGACAACCATGCTTCTTTTATAAAGATATTTATCACTAATTTAATGATTCTATAGTTATAAATATTAGTTTATAATTTATATCTTTTGATTCACATAAATAAGTTTATTTTCTAACTATAGATAGGCTATGGCAATTTTAAAGTGCCATGTAAAAAAAGGTGAGAGGAGAAAGTTACGCCCGAATTTTGGCATAAGATACTGTTGATATTTGATATCAAGCAAGTTATCTGAAAATTTCTCCTCACCCTATAACTACAAGGTTAGAAAACTAAGACTATTAAGAATAGCTCAGTCTATAGACTTTACCCACTAAAAAAGAGTATTAACAATTTGGCATAGAGTTCGATTCAGGATAGTTCTCATCCCTTTCAGAAGCTGGATATTGATCATATTTTTGGGAGTCGCAACCACATTTTTGTTTTTTAGGTTTACAAGAAGGAGGAGGTGATTGGTAACATCCCCCAGATAAAAGTTGTTGTTCTTCTGCGGATAGTTCTACAAATAATTCAAATTTGGTATTCTGATTAAACATGATTATTAGCCTCCGTTAGTTAATAGGATCGATATGATTCAGTTCTAATCCTTTTATAAGCTTTATCTGAATATTTTTAATGATTCCCTAGTTAGAAATTAATAATCATAATTTCTATCTTTTGATTTATATATTAATTTTTAATGATTGAAAGTATAAATACATCAAAATCATCACAGTATTTATAAATAAATATTTAATATTTCTCTGTTACAAGAAACTCCCTCAAAAATAATCAATTTTTGAGGAAGCTATATATTTATTAAACTCTACTGAATAATTGCCGAGTTGATGAGATTAGCTGTATCATTCTTCCTCACTCATATTTTCATTATCACCACGACCTCCATCTCTATCTCTATCTCTATCGTCAGATTTCGGACAAACCCAATAGCATTTCTTGTAACATTTTTTCCTTCCTCCAGATAAAAATTCCTGTTCTTCGGTGGATAATTCGACAAGTAAATTAGATTGAATGACTTGATTTGACATGATTATTAGCCTCAATAAATAGTTGGAGTTTACACACTTAAATAAACGAAAGTATTATCTATGTGCGATCCTATCTTCTATTTATAAATCTATTGTGAGAGAATTAAATTCTCCTGAAGTTATAAATAAACGAACTAAAAGTATGAATTACCATCTCATACTTTTAGCTGAACTAAATTATAGTTAATTCCATAAAAAATGCGTTTTTCGTGAACATTATTCCTATATTAAGTGTTGATATTATATATTTATAATGACAATGCAAAATAGATATATTATCTAACTTTAGAAGCATGATTTTCTCATACATGAATGTCACAAGTGTTGAATCCTGCAATAAAACTTTACAATCTTTGCGTTTTACCCAGGTAAAATTCATTGTCTATTGAGAATAGAGTCATTAATTGATCAAATTTGGTATCACCAATACCAATGCACAACTTGGACACAATCCTCAAAATCTTAACATTCAACACTTCTGCATGAATGTTATATTTGAATTGTTAACTGGTTTACCAGCTAATGCTAATTAAATCAGTGTTAAGAATGAAGCAGAGTGATGTCAGTTAATACGATTCAATCTGATTTACTTTTTGATTTATCTACAGAGGAACAACAACTTATATCTGGAGGTAAAGAAGGAACAATAAGGGCTAATGGTAGGTTTCGCTACGGTGGTAGAAGTTATCCAGCTACTATCAATGTAAGAGTTACTGGTCTACCTTAATAAACCATAGATTTTCATCGAGTTTTCAGTTCTTTGTTAATCAATTTATAGTCTAATTCCCACTGCGGAGTTGGACTTTTTTAATCATTAAAAATAAACCAAACTACCAATTTAAAAATCAATAGTTATTTATTAACTCAGACAAAAAAATGTAGAGCAGAAAATAAAGCTGTCCCTACAAGAAAATATTTAAATTTAAATCTGGCTATGTTATGAAAATAAATTACTTAACTTATCAGCGCTAGAACTAATAGTTATTAACCCAAAAGTAAAAGAAAGTGCCATAGTAATTTGGGATAATTTATATTTGCTAGTTTGTGAGTTAGAGTCACCTGAGGCGAGTTTTAAATCACTTTTTCCTTCAGTTTCTAAATCAGTTTTTTGGAAGAATAATTTACCTTCACTGAATAAACCTAACATGGGAAATATTTGCCCACCAACTACAGATTCTTGTTCTGTATCGGAAAGATATCTAAATAATTGAGTATTTTTCGGCATATTATTACTCCTTACATAAGTAATTAGGTTTGGCTAAAGAATAGGAAAATAAAAACTTTGACAATATTCATTTATACAGTTAAAAACTGTAAATGCTCTCCGGGTTTTGAGAGGAATGTCTGCGGAGTCCCTTGAATTTGTACTTGACCTTTTTCGATGAGAACAATCCAATTAGCACGATGAATGACGCTAGGACGATGGGTAATTAAAATTGTGGTTTTACCTGTACGATGTTCCAAAAGCCGATCTAGAACATGAGCTTCACTCATGGGGTCTAGTCCGGCGGTAGCTTCATCTAAAATGAGTATAGGTGGATTTGTGAGAATTCCGCGAGCGATCGCTAATCTTTGTCTTTGTCCCCCAGAAAGATTTGCACCAAACTCCCCTAATACGGTTTGATATTTATTCGGTAATTGACTGATAAAACCATCTGCATCAGCAATATCACAAGCTTGAACTATGTCTTCAAAAGAAATATTAGGTGTACCTAAACGGAAGTTTTCCAAAATTGTCCGACTCCAAAAATGAGGTTCTTGGGGAACATAAACTACTTGCTGTCGGTAACAATCTAAAGCAATATCTTGGATATTAAAAAAACCAATGCGAATATTACCAGAATCTGGGACATATAAACCAGCTAATAATTTAGCTAAAGTGCTTTTACCACAGCCAGATTTACCAATTAAAGCAATAGTTTTTCCTCCAGGAAGCTGAAGAGAAAAATCATCTAACAAGTCAATTCTACCTGCGTGATGAAATTGAAGATGAGAGCAATTAATATCTGCCACACTAGAAATTTGTGCAGTTGGCTTTTGACTTCCTCCCACCACTTCCGGTGTCGCATCAATAACTTCTAATAATCGAGAAACTGCTGTTTGGGAACGAAAATATTCATCAACAAAGCCAACTAATGAGTTGATTAAAGCTAAAACATTGACTTGCAAAGTATTAAAAGCTAACATTTGTCCAATGCTTAAATTGCCTTTAATTACTAACATACTCCCCAATCCTAACAAGATAACACCACCAATTGTAGATATAATTTTAGCAATAGTCCCGTTGATAATTGCTATTTGAACCGTACTAAAAGCCAGATTTGCTAGACGACCAAACCGACTTTGAAACTCATCCCAAAATTGAGGAGCAGCATTTGTAGTTTTAATTACCTGTGCGCCCTTAAATGTTTCGACTAAAACACCTTGATTTTCTGCTCCTAAAACTAAGAGGCTGCGGGTTTTTTGCTGAAGAATTGGTAAAAAAGGTAAGGTTGATAAAGTCATAAAAGCAGCAATTAATAAAACTGCTATTGTTAATTGCCAGCTATAAAATAACATTAAGCAAAAAGAAATCACAGCAATAAAAAATTGGCTGGGTAAAACAATCACAATCTGGGATACTAATTGGTTAATTTCGCCAATATCTCGCAGTCGGCTAGTAATTTCCCCACTGCGACGAGATTCATAATAATTTAAGGGTAATTGCAGTAGTTTACGACCAAATTCCAAGACTAAACCCAATTGTAATCTTTGCCCAAAATGAGAAATCATTAAGGCTTGAAATACTTGTAAACCTCCACTAAATAAACTCATAACTATGACTGCGGAAACTACAACAGTGAGTAATTGCACATCTCCACGCACGAGAACATCATCTGTCAATAATTGAATTAAAACAGGAGTTCCTAAAGCTAGTAAACCCAGGACAATATTAATCATTAAAACCTGAGTTAATAAACCACGAAATGGTAAAATCCGGTAAAAAAACCGCGTGATACCACCTTTTGATTGTTCTTGGGGTTGTTCAAAAAAGCGGTCTGAATCTGGCTCTAATAAGAGCATTACGCCATTCCAAGCATTGGTTAATTCTTCTTTGGTCAGATAACGAAGTCCCACAGCCGGATCGGCAATAACGTATTTTTTGCCTTTTTTACCATATAAAACCACCCAATGATAGCCTTGCCAATGGATAATTGCAGGTAATGTAATTTCTGTAATTCTGTCTATGATTTCTGGAGAAGCTTTGACCGCTCTAGCATTGAAACCAAGATTTTCTGAACCTCGTTTTAAACCTAATAATGTTGTTCCTAATTGTCCAGTCCCCACAGCTTCTCGGCTTTTAATCATGCTTAAAAAGCGTCCATAGTGCTTGGTAATAGAAACTAAACAAGCTGCCCCACAGTCTTCTTCACTTAACTGTAAAGTACACTGATAATTTTGATGATTTTTAAAGATATTGAACATAATTATCCAAAAAAGTTTAGTAGGTTGAGTTGACGATAGGAAACCCAACTTTATGCAAGTCTTTGTTCTATTGTGCTGTTTTGTCGGGTTGTGCTATTACTTAACCAAACCTCAATCCTTATTTATAAATTGGTGATTAATTTACTTTTTCTGAGAATAAATTGCATGATAGTTTCTTGACGAGAAATAATGTCCGCGCGTCCTTCCATACCAGATTTGAGATCACATACATGATTTCCTTTTGCTAAAAATAGATTTTGTGGTTCAATATTTATTTGATAAGTAGCTACCTGGGGTGTGCTAATAATTGAATTATTTTGGGGAATTGCTAGGACATCTGCTCCAATTGTTTTTACAATTCCCTTGAGAGTTCCATAGTCTGGATAGGGACAAGCTGAAACCTGCATTTGTACTATTTGTCCAGGTTTTACTTTGTCAATATCTTTAGCAGAAACTTGAGCTTTAATGATTAAAGGAGCATCCACAGGAGCAATTTGAGCAAGAGCTTCACTGAGTTGTACAACCTGTCCAGGATTGCGAAGTTTGAGCTGCATGAGTGTGCCATTAGCTGGGGAACGAATCACACTTTTATTTAACTCATTGTCTAACTGTTGTAATTCTTGATGAGTGCGAATCTGTTGTTTTTGTAATTCTAACCGTTGCTGAATTAATGTTTCTCGTTCTTTTTTTAAAGCGGCTAAATTGTTTTCACCTCTGGCTTTTTCCTGCCTAATTCTTTCTAAGGCAATTGTCACATTTGCATTACTGGGATTAACGGCAATTTTGGCTTTTTGTAAGTTGACTTGGGCTAATTTAACAGCTTGTTCTTTTTCTTCTTGGAGATTTTTAGTGCTAGATTTAGCTTGTTCCAATTTGGCTTGAGCCGATTTAACAGCTTGTTCTTTTTCTTCAACTAAATTGCGAGATATTGCTCCTGATGTAACTATACTCTGTAAGCGATCGCGCTGTAAAGTAGCCAGTTTTAATGCTGCTTCTGCTTCTTCTACAGTAGCTATTAATACCCTTTCTTTTTGTAATCTTGCTAGTTGCTCATTTGCTAAATTTATCGCTATTTTAGCTTGTGTCATTTCCGCACCAGCTTTAATTTGCTGATCGTTATAGTTGCGCTTAGTTCCAGCCAATTCAGCTTGTACAGCTATAATTGTCCGCTCATTTAAGTTGGTTTGAGAAATTATTTGAGTATTGACCTGATTAATTTGAGCATCAATTTGAATAAGTTGTAATTGACTTTGCTGGATAGTATTTTGCAGTTGTCTTTTTTGAGATTGCAGTTGGGAGTCATCAATATAAGCAATTATTTCTCCCTTATTTACTAGCTGATCTTCTTTAACGACAATTCTTTTCACAGTTCCCGTCATGCCAGATTCAACTAACCGTAATTCTCCCAATGGTCGGATAGTTGCAGGGACTTTAACTGTGATGTTGTAATAGAGGACAGAAGTAAGACTCACAGCCACTACAAACATACTAATCATTACCCCCCCACCGATATGAATCCATTTACCGATATGGGGGAGAAACTCATTAGCTTCTAGTATATGCAAATCCTTTGTAGTCAAGTTATTTAAATTATAGTGAGAATTGTTATTTTGACTCTGTAAGGAGTTCACGGTATTACACCTTTGATTAGGACTAAAATAGTCTCACCTAAGATAGAAATTACTACTATCATGCAGCCGAAAAGTAACTATCTTAGGTAATAAATTGACAGCAATAAAAACAATTAAATTTCTCTATTCACATTGTGAAAATTAATTTGATCATCGGTTATAATTTAGTGAAGGGGGTAGAGATGGTTATGCCCTAGTTGTGGGAATTATCCTTCTCAAATCTTCGATGCGGATTAAGCGTGAAGAAAATGGGGGAGAAGAATCAAACTTTCTCAAAGTCCTCACTTACGTTGAGCAAGTTATTGTCATCTCCTCTGACCCCCTTTGTTGTCTAAAAAAGTTGTTGACTAGCAGTGCAGAGTGGCGAAAATAAGTAACCATTAAAAATCCTTAAAAAGCTGGTGTAATTTGCTTTTTTAGTTTTTAATTCTTAATTTTCAATACCACTCTGCGGTACTAGTACAACACGGCGTAAATAAAATGACCATTAAAAGCTGCGAAAATTTGACTGATTGCAAGGCTTAAAAATGGTTCATTCACTTACGCCGCAGTGTACTAGTTTAGTGCTGCTTTGACATTGGGCAAATTATAGGCTTAGAGTCCCGTATTTACTGAATAACCGTACCAGTTGCACCTAATGTTCCAATTGCAGCTCTAGGTCCAGGAGCTGCGACTGGGGCTGTAATTGCAGCATCAGTTGGTAGCACTGCTGGACCTAAAGCCCCTACACCAGCAGGAAGGTCTGCACCTAAACCTAAGAAATCTTGTCCCGCAGTCAATATGGTATTAGACTTACCTGCGGAGTTAGCACTACTACCTTGAGGACCGGAGACACTTGTTCCCATTAAAAGTGATCCTTTGTTAGCATAGTTACTAGCAGCTAGTTCAAAGTCAGCCCCACCAGTCACTATTTCTTGTTGCTGATCAGATAAAGCAACAATTAAATCGGATGCGTTGATTTGATTTAACACAATTATTAGCCTCACTTACGTAATTAGGTGTTCCATCACCTAACAACTCAACTATAAGCATTGTTGCCTAAGAATTCATAAACCTACGGGTAGAAAATAAAGTTTGCAAATTTACCTCTAAAAGTAGAGACAAAATAGTTTTTAATTACTAGAATAGTATTATTAAAAGATTAATCCTAGCTCACATAAAATCTGCACAATGTATATTTGTTGTTTTTACAGAAAACTCTGAATATATGAATTTATTCGGATTTCTACTCAACAGAAAATTAAATATCTATGTTTTTAGATATCTCTAATTTCAGAAAAATCATTTTGCTAGATCAGGAATTATTCAGTAATTAGAGAGTAACTGATTTAACAAATAAGCACAGGTAGCACTACCGATAGGAACTGTTAAATTATCTATGCCCAAAAAAGAAAAGGCTTCTAAAATCGTGGCGATTACGGCGACAATTAAGGAAACCATCCAAGTTTGCCAAATATTACCTTGAGTAACCAGTAAAAGAGTTACACAAATAAAATAACTAATTAAAGTCACTGTTAAAGAACCTTCCCAGCTTTTTTGAGAACCAAAAACCACATATTTATGTTTACCAAACCGTTTCCCAATTAAAGCAGCTAATCCATCTCCCCAAGCCATAGTCATAATTCCTAAAACAGCATATTGGGGTTGGTGTAAATACCAAAAAATACCCACTAAAACACCTATACTCACAGCATAGAAAAATGTTCCTAAACTTTGACGACCGACACTATTAATACCAGGAAGAATAGGGAATTGATAAGATAACAAGGTGATAATACCCGCAAAAATTGCCGCAGTAATTCCCACAAAAGAGGGAATATCTAACCACCAAGCAATTAAAATTACGTTACCTGTGCCAATATGCACGATTTTACGAATGATTTCCGGTTCACTATCAGTAAAACGACTAACTACCCAAGCAATGCAGATAATTAATCCTACCCAAGCCGCAGCGGGGGCAATTTGCAGCGACAATGGGGAAAGGTTTTCTAAGCTGAGGAATGTGTTAAACAATGAGGGAATAGAGGTATTTTTAACTTTAATTCTACTTTATGAGCTTTGGACATGAAAATATTATTGATTTGGCTAATTAAGGGTTATCGCTTCTTTATTTCTCCCCTGTTTCCCCCGACTTGTCGCTTTCAACCTACTTGTTCCATGTATGCAATTCAAGCTATTGAACGGTTTGGGGTATTTCGGGGTAGTTGGATGGCTATCATGCGGATTTTACGCTGTCATCCTTTTCATCCAGGAGGTTATGATCCTGTTCCAGATGTGAAAGAAAAATCTTGTTGTCAGCATGAAGAGTGAACACGGATTTAAGGGATTACTGGATTACACGGATAGTTTTTTGGGAATTTCTGATTCAGAATATGATTTTATCGGGCTTCCCCTCGCTTCGCTAACACGCTCCAGGCGCAGAGTCTCATAGAGTCAAAGGTTGAAAACATAGAATTTCACAAGCGTGACAGTTTTGCTTACATCCCCACCCTCAATGTACTCATAGGGTGGGGATGTAAGCAAGTCAATAACGAAACATCCTGAAAATGTTTTTTACTGTAAGTAAAAGAATTTTGAGGATAGTTGAGTTTTTGACAACTATATTTTATTTATTCCAAATTATCAATGTATTTCTCGACTAATTCGCGTATCTAGCCGCCATAAGTCTGTAACCGTGGTTTTATTTTGTCTATTTGTTCAGCTATCTCTTTCTTGAGAGTAACACTAACCTTGACTCTTGATGCTTCATACTTAGCCGGATAAGCCCTAGTTTTATCGGCATTTCGTTGTTGCCATTCTTGATGTTTTTTATCTATCATTTTCATTGACAACCTAAGCTCTTGGATTATATAATAGTAGTATATTATCAAAGAGGATGGAGGTAATAGTTAATGGCGTTACGGAGAGCGACTTTCCGACTATATCCTAATAAACAAGTCAATGAAATGTTGCACTACCACCGCCAACTTCATAAAGATTTGTACAACGCTGCTATATCCAATCGGATTACTTCATATAAAAGGTTTGGTAAATCTGTTTCTTACCTTGAGCAACAGAATTGTTTACCGGATTTCAAAGAAGTCTGGATAGAATATAAAGTAATTAATTCCCAAGCATTACAAGCCACATTAAAACGGGTTGATTTTGCTTTTCAAAGGTTTTTTAAGGGACTAGGGAAGTACCCTAGATTCAAGCCAATCCGTCATTATTCTGGTTGGACTTATCCATCTTTTACAGGCTGGAAAGTACACAGTACAGGTGATAACGGCTATTTAGAATTGTCAAAGATTGGTCAAATTAAAATGCGAGGTCAAGCTAGACTTTGGGGGCATCCTAAAGCTTTGGATATCGTTAACCGCAATGGTCAATGGTATGCTTCCATCGTCTTAGAAATTGATGATATTTTGTTAAAGAATAGCCGCAAAACTGATAATGGTGTTATGGCAATTGATTTAGGTTGTAATGATGCAATTGCTTGGACAAATGGTGAAGAAAATGGTTTAGTACCTGCACCTCGTTTTTTCCGGTCATCTGAAAAAAAGAATCAGCAATTAGGTAAGTCGAAACGTCGAAAACGTTCTCCTAATTTCAACAGTTCGGCTTCGCTCACTGTTGACCCTGAGCGAAGCCGAAGGGTCAAAAAGAAAGTTAAGGCTTCTAGAAGGTGGAAGAAAGTTCAGAAGTTAGTTAGTAAACTTTCGAGAAAAGTTGCTAACCAACGTCAGAACTTTGTTCACCAAGAAACTACACGAATAATCAGCGGTAATAGCACGGTAGTTACTGAAAAATTACAAGTCAAAAACATGAGTGCCAAAGCTTTGAATATGGTTGCTTTATTTACGCCGTGATGTACTAGTACAATACGGCGTAAGTTAAGCAACCATTAAAAATCCCTGAAAAGCTTATACCATCTGCTTTTTAATTTTTAATTTTTAATTTTTAATTCCGCCCTGCGGTACTAGCCTCTCAGACGTGGATGATTCTAGCTCTACTTCAAACACCAGCAAACGCAAGAACGCTGGAAGTATGAAGCAACTGGGTCGTGCGAAGCGTCAAAAATCTCAGGCTCCGCTAGGGGATGTAGAAACCCCTGGCTCAAACGAAGTTAGCCAGGGGTAGTTCATAATGCGACCTTATTACCAAATCCCCATTATTGAATGTGGTGAACCTTTAGTTAAAATTCCTCTGGAATTGTTTGCGGTGGCATCTCCTCACCCTTATCAAAAGTTAGGTGCTAATTATGGCGGAAATTCACCTTATTACTTGCGTCAAAGTGTTGTTGAAAATTTAATTCAGGCGCAAAATCATTTACAATTACTACATCCCCATTGGTCTATTCAAATATTCGATGCTTATCGGCCTGTGGCTGTCCAGCAATTTATGGTAGATTACAGCTTTGGGGAAGCGTTGCGAGAACGGGGTTTGACGGAAAAGGAATTATTACCCCAGCAACGGGAAGATGTATGGACAGCGGTTTATGAAATTTGGGCTGTACCCAGTTTAGATATGAAAACCCCTCCTCCCCACAGTACGGGGGCTGCGGTGGATATTACTCTAGTCAATGATGTTGGGGTAATTGTGGATATGGGTTCACCCATTGATGAGATGTCCGAGCGATCGCATCCAGACTATTATATTCATAGTCATCAAGGCTATAATACTAACCGGCAATTATTACGGGATGTAATGTTAAAAGCTGGATTTCAACGCAATCCTAGAGAATGGTGGCATTTTTCTTTTGGTGATCAAATGTGGGCTTGGTTATATAATCAATCTCATCCCGAAACTGTGATGACAGCCCGTTATGGACGATTAAGTTAAATGAATTTATGTTTCGCGCAATCTCTAAGAGAGATCCCGCCGGGTAGGCACAAAGGAGCAAAGACGCAAAGTTTGATATTTTCAATAGGTTGTGTTATAATTCTTGCTGATGCTAGTAGTCTGTCAAATTTATTTTGACGGGTTTTTGGTAGTGCGGGCATCTTGCCCGCGTGATCGAGACGCTTACAGTACAGGCATCTTGCCCGCGTGATCGAGACGCTTACAGTACAGGCATCTTGCCCGCGTGATCGAGACGCTTACAGTACAGTCCATCATTTTTATCTTGACAAACTACTCGTGAAGTTTTTATTTCACAGTTGATGTTGGAGAGGTGTCCGAGTGGTTGATGGTGACGCACTCGAAATGCGTTTTGGGGAAACTCAACGGGGGTTCGAATCCCCCCCTCTCCGTTGATGCAAATAATGATTATTGCGGCTTTTCTTCCTTTTGCTGCGGACTTTCCGGCACTTGATTTTGGTTTATTTCTACAGTTGGAACTACTACAGCCGAAGAATTTTCTGGTTGAGATTCCTGGGGTGGAGTGACTACGGGATTAGATTCCGGTGCAGTATTTTCTGCAGGTGGAGAAGCTTTCTGGGATTCTTTAGCGTCACGCAGGGTATCCATTAAGGATGGTGAAGAAGTCACAACCGGTGTTGATTTATTAATTGTAGTATTCGGGGTTGGAGTGGGCTGAGAGTTGTTATTCTCAGGGGCTTTTTCTTCATCACTACTATTATTAGTAGGGGTTGGTTCTGGGGAAACAGGAGTATTTTTGCGTTTTCTCCTGACTCTCAGTGGTACAGATTCATTAAAAGAGGAATTTTGAATTTTTTGATTTGGAGATGATGGTGATATTTCCACGACAGGTTTGGGTGGAATAGATTCGGAAGTAGATTGTTTAATAACTGGTTTAGGTGATGATTGTAAATTAGGTTTTGATAATATCCGCGTCATACTAAAACCTGCCGTAGCGGCAATTAAGGCAATACTAATGCTCACAATTCCCTTCGATACACCTGCTTTTTTGCCTGTATTTGCGACTTTTGGTGGTGTAGCAATAGGACGGGGAGTAGCTTTTTTGAGGAAATTTTTGGATTTTAAATCCGATAAATTAATAGTCTGTACTGCTTGAGTCGCTAAAGTTGATGATGTCACATTTAGCCCATTTCCCGGTAGTAGTTGCAGCCATTCTGCTACTGTTGTCGGACGAAACTGAGGTTCTACAGCCATTCCTCGGCTAACTGCTTGATTCACAGCCCCACTCAGATGAGGTTGTAATTCACGGGGAGAGGGCATTTTTTCCCGATCTCGCAGTAATGCAGGTATAGGAACTTGTGCAGTTAACAGTGCATATAAAGTCGCTGCTAAACCATAAACATCTGTAGCTGCTGTTCGTTGTGCTTGGGTTAGATACTGTTCAATGGGTGCATAACCTTCACTGACTAAACCTGTATGTGTCTGTTTTGCCCCGTTATTAAATTCTCTAGCAATGCCAAAATCAATTAGCACTACTTCCTGCGTTCCTTGACGCAAAATAATATTATCTGGTTTAATATCTCGGTGCAATAAACCATTATTATGTACAACCTGCAATGCTGCGCCTATTTGACGGATATAATGAATGGCTGTAGCTTCTGGTAGGGGTATTCCTGGTAAAACAAATGCTGCACCTAAGGTGTCTCCGCGAATGTATTCCATCACCATATAAGGTAAACTATCTTCCTCAAAAAAGTCACTTACCCGGACAATATGAGGATGAACACAAGCGGCTAATCTTTTAGCTTCATCTTGAAATTGGCGCTGGAACTTAGGGAAATCGGGATCTTGTCGCAACCTCTCATTGATAGTTTTCATCACCACTTCTTGACCTAAATAGTGGTGCATAGCTTTAAAGGTAACACCAAATCCGCCCCGCCCTATTTCCTGGAGGATGGTATATTTTCCATTCTGCAAAATTGTACCTGCTATCATAGGGTTTTTCAGTCATGAACTACCCCATCTTACTTCGTTGAAGATGGGGTTTCCACATCCCCTTAAATTCATTGATCATGATCAATAAAAATTTATGAACTCTCAACCAGAAGAAGATTTGCAGCGTCGTCTCCAAAATCTAGCAGCAGAAATTAAATCTGCTGGTGTTAATCCTCCGCAACCAGAAGCACAGACACCTCTGACAGGGTTTTCTCAATGGAACTTGTATTTACAAAGATCCAGAAATTGGTTTAATAGTTTATCAACAATTAAAAAGCTGGCAGTCACAGGTATTGTCATGTTGTTAACTGTTTGGATGGTGCAAACAGTATTTGCTCTAGTTGCTTCTGTTATTAGTCTAGCGATGTTGGCAGTGTTAGTGTATCTTGGATACAAATTTTTTATTGCTAATAGAAAGGCAAAATAAGCAATAGCCTATTTTAATCATGCCAATAGTCGCGTAAAAAAAATCACAGGTAATTATTCAATGGCAAATCCAATGATCGGCAAAAGTAGTAGTCAGTCTAGCCGCTCCAAAGAACCGAAGAAAGCTAAAATTACACCATTAGCAACCAGGCGTTTTGTGGCTTGGACGGTGGAAATCACCCTCCTTATTGCCAGTGGTTTAGTTCCTTATGCTTTGGGCGTGTATGTAAATTCTCGGAGTGAGATCCAGCGAGTTCCTCTTAACCCTGTTCTCGTAGTCACAGAAAAAGCGATCGCTAGACCCCTCGCATTACCTGTCAGTTACGGTATTCGCAACGTCGCTTGGCCGACTAATATCTTATGGGCATTAGCCCTATTATTACCCACCAGCTTCGGTGCTTGGCAATTATATTTATTAGCTAAAACTGGCAGCACCATTCCCAAACGGTGGTTTAGAGTGCGAGTAGTAACCGCAGCCGGAACAGCCCCAGGCTTAGGTGCAATCATAGTTAGAGAAGGATTAGGGCGTTGGACAGTACCAGTTTCTGCTGCTTATCTACTCTGGCGTTACAGCTTTATTTTCCCCAACTTAGCTCTGTTTACATCTTTAACGATGTTAATGATCCTAGCAGAGTCTAAGGGCTGGCCTGTCCAAAAGCATCGCCGCTCTTTCCATGATCAAATAGCAGGAACATACACAATAGATGCAACCAGCACGGTTAGTCATCCTGGGGAGCAGTCAACAATAAACGAAGCTGATGTAGATAGTGCTGCAACTCAAAAATCTAGTTCCACTCCAGTCCCCAAAAATAATTCTTATCTCAGTCTGTTTTTGGTAGGGCTGACTAGTATGATTGCTGTACTATCAACTTTAGTTGGTACACAAATCTATATCCAAACCCAAGAAAGCCAACGGAGAAGCGAACAAACTAATAGTCAAAAGTTTATCGAACTCATCAAAGCACTAAATCCCAGCAGCGGTGTTACTAATGAAGATCGACAAAGAGCAGTGTTAGCCTTGGGGACTATAGATGATAAACAATCCATCAAATTATTAATTGACTTATTAGTCAAGGAAACAGACCCCAAAACCCTGGATACTATTCAACAAGCTTTAACTAATACTGGTTTTAAAGCTATCCCGGAATTAAACCGGATGAATCAGTTTCTCGTGGAAGAACTAGCATCTATGGGTAAAAGTCCTAATTCGGACATTAGACAAAACCAGTTAATTCTGACTCAGCAGGTAATTAATAAAATTCTGGCTGTCTATAGTGGCAAAATTAACAATATTGACTTGAGTAAAGCTGAATTAGGTTCTCAAGCATCTGGGGGAAAGTCCTTATTTAACCTGGTATTAAACAACATTGATTTATCAGGAATTGTCTTGAAATCGGCAAATCTTAACCAAGCTAATTTCCAAGGTAGCCGTTTTCGCAGCGTCGGTGAAGATGGACGTTGGGATACTTACGATGATGTGATTGCAGATTTAAACAACGTCCAGTTAAAGGCAGCTAATTTAAGTAATACTAACTTGAGCCGTGTTTCCATGAGTCGGAGTGATTTAAGTCGGGCTAATCTCAACAAAGCCAACTTATCCTACACCCGCTTATTTGCTGCTAATCTCAGTAGTACCCAGTTAGTAGGTACAGATTTACGAAATGCGATTTTAGAAAATGCCAGCTTGATAAATGCAGATTTAAGCAATGCTAATTTAACAGAAGCAAATTTATATGCTGCTCGTTTAGTGCGTGTTTCTGCTATTGGGACACAATTAGCTTATGCAAATTTAACCAAAACTGATTGGCAAGGTGCAGATTTATCTGAAGCCTATTTAGATTATGCTAATCTCAGCGATGCTAACTTAACTGCTACTCGGCTGACTGGTGTTAGTTTGCGTTCCGCTAACTTAGAAAACGCCAATTTGCAAAATGCTGATTTAAGTCGGGCTGATTTACGAAAAGCAAATGTGGATGGAGCAAATTTTCAAGGTACAATCCTCTTTGCCGGTAAACAAAATCCCGCAGATCAGTTTGTGGAAACACCTGATATTGGTTCTCAAAATGCCTCAATCAAAGGAGTAGATTTTACTAAAGCTAAAAATTTAGATCCTCAACAATTGGCATTTATTTGTACTCAAGGTGGACTACATTCTCGTTGTCCATAATGGCATGAGGGGATGAGGCGCAACCCAACAAATGCGTTGGGTTTCATGCTTCAACCCAACCTACGAATCAAGGCTTTTTTCAATTTGGCGAAGGTATTGCTAAGTTATATTAAATACAGATTGTGTCAGGAGTAGGGTAATGAAGCATTTTCAGTGTTGGCTTGGGGTAATGGGAATGGGAACCGTTTTGAGTTTAGCTGTAAACTCTCAACCAGTAAAAGCTCAGGTAGCTTATGGTAGCTATGTTGGTATTGGTCCAACTGTGGGATTGACAGATGGTACGCAATTGGGTGGAGTCCTGGCTTTTCGTTACAAGTTACTAGAAACACCCATTTCTTTCCGCGCTCAAGCGTTAATTGGTAAAGGCACAGCCATAGTCCCGACTGTTTCCTATGACCTCCCTCTCAACTGGCAAACTGATGTTTATTTAGGTGCTGGTTTAGTCTTAACTAGTGGTGATACAGCTTCTCCTGTAGGTAATAAAATTAGCTTTGCTTTGCAACCAGGCATTGATTATGTTATTCCTAATAGTAATACTGTGATTTTTGGTAATGCTATTATTGCTTTTGATGCCTACCGGAATACTGGTGGTACAGCTTTATCTTTACAAGGTGGAGTTGGGTTAAGGTTTTAATTCGTCATTTGTCATTGGTAATAATTTTTTAATTTTTGAGTTCTTGAAAAGATGGTGCTGAACCGAGAAAAATTAGAGTTTTACTTAACAGACCTAGAAACTCCTGTAGGTAAGGTAATTAGTGTAACTATTGCTTTATTGGTTTTAGTATCTTCGGGAATTTTTGTCGCGGAAACCTATGATCTCTCTCAAGAAGCTCGCTGGCAGTTAAGAGGATTAGATGATTGCATATTAATGATTTTTGCTGGGGAATATTTACTCCGCTTATGGAGTACAAAAAATAGAATTAAATATATTCTGAGTTTTTATGCAATTATTGATTTAATCTCAATTTTGCCATCTTTTATCGGATTGGTAGATATTAGTTTTATTCGGTTATTCCGCTGGGTGAGAATTCTCCGTTTACTGAGATTTATTGATAAAAAATTTTTATTTGGTAGTATTAGTAATGAAGATAGTGTAATTTTTGCCAGAATATTATTTACTTTATTTGCTATAGTTTTTATTTTTTCTGGCTTCATTTATCAAGTTGAACATCCAGTTAATCCTCAGAATTTTGATACTTTTTTAGATGCCTTTTATTTCTCTGTTGTCACAATGACAACGGTGGGATTTGGTGATGTGATTCCCATTTCTGAATTAGGTCGGTTACTGACAGTATTGATGATTTTAACAGGAGTGGCTCTGATTCCGTGGCAAATTGGCGACTTAATTAGACGATTGGTAAAAACTGCAAATCAGGTGGAAACTGTTTGTCAAGGGTGCGGTTTAGCGTTTCATGATACAGATGCTGGATTTTGTAAAAGGTGTGGTAAACAATTGATAATTGATAATTGAAAATTGTCGTCATAGCAAGAGGCAAGAGGCAAGAGGCAAGAGTAAAGAAATTTTCAGCGATTTTACATTTCTTTACACAGTTTGGTTTTATTGTGTTCACCTACTTAGGTCAATTTTCTCCAGTAGGAGATTCAAAATTCACATCTTCATAGACATCTTCTATCGGACAGTGAAAATCTACACTTGCTAAATGCACATTTTCCCCTTGTCCATAACTGTAAAATCCCCACTGTCCCTCGGAATTACGCCGGAAAATTTCGACATTTACCCGCGTTTGACTTATCAACACATATTCCTGAAGTGATTCTAAATTTCGATAGTCAGCAAATTTATCACCTCTATCAAAGGCTTCTGTTGTGGGAGATAAAACTTCGATAATTAAACAGGGATAACGCAAAAAGTTATTAAAGGCTTTATCTTTTTGGTCGCAACTGACTATGACATCAGGATAGTAATAGGTATTAATTGATTCAATATGTGCCTTGGTATCGGCAATGTAAGCTTGACAGCCACGGCCACGCAGATGATTTCTCAGCATAGCAAAGACGTTGCCAGTAATAATTACATGAGTATTACTAGCCCCTGCCATTGCGTACACTTCTCCGTCTCTGTATTCATGCTTAATAGGGCTGGTTTCTTCCCCTTGGAGATATTCGACGGGGGAAAGATAGTTATAGCTGGGAGTTGCAATCATAGATATCAATTTGGTGGTAATTTGGGGTGTGCTTCCGAGTATTTACTGACTGTAGCAGAAACTTCTGGGTTATAAAGTCGCAGATAATTCCAATAATTACCAAAAACTTGCCGAACATAATTTTTAGTTTCATCAAAAGGAATTCCTTCCACAAACTCATCTGGATCTTGTTTAGGGATGGTTTGCAACCATTTGGCAACGTTACCAGGTCCGGCATTATAACTAGCGATCGCTAACATGGAATTATTGCCGTACTGTTGATGGGTATAATCTAAATACCAAGTCCCCAACATAATGTTATCGCTGGGATTTTCTAGATTGATTTTTTTAAAATCTAAACCGATTTGTGGGGCTATCCATGCCCCTGTACTGGGCATAATTTGCATTAAACCAGTTGCACCGACGGGGGATTTAGCTTTCGCCTGAAAGCGAGATTCTTGGCGCATTAAAGCCGTAACTAACAGGGGATTAAGTTGCCGGGAAGTAGACCATTTTTCAATTTCTTTAAAATAAGGAAAGGGATAACGGGCTTGCCAATAAATAGCTTGTTGACTTAAAGCTGCATATTCGGCTTTTTCAGCGGGTGTTTCTCGGTCTTCTAATTTAGCAATTTTGTCAATACCAATGAGATATTCACCTTTAGTTAATTTCATCAACCCTTCGGTAAATTGTTCCGCGACACTAGGCTGATTTTTATTTTTAAATTCTGTTTCCCATTGCAACCAGGCATCACGATCTTGCCCCAGCAAATACAATTCATGAAAAGTCTCAGAACCCGCTGGTGGAACAGGACGTTGCGGGGGGATAATTGCCGGATTCATCACGCGCAGATTGTTAAAATCTCCCACATTTAAACCCAAAATACTCGCAGAACGCCAGGCATAATAAGAGTAAGGAAATTCACTAATTACAGACTTATAAGCAGTAATAGCTTCCTGTTGCTTGCCTAGTGTCGTTGCCCATTTACCTACCCAAAATCCGGCTCTAGGGGCTAAAATACTAGTTTTGTTATTAATAGTAATTGGTTGCGCCCATTGCCACGCACCTAGATAGTCGTTGTTTTTAGCTTTAGTTTGGGCAATTTTCCAGCGAAATTCAGCGGCTTCATCACTGCTACTATATTTACCTAGTAATAATTTCCATGTTGTGTTAGCTGATTGATTATCTTTGAGACTATCCAGCAAAGTCCCTTTTTTAACTAATGCTTGAGGTGCTTGGTCAGGAAATTGACTAATTACTTGGTCGAGATAGGTAATAGAGTCTTTACCCTTAGCAATGTCGGACAATCTTAATAGGGCTATAGCTGTTTCTTTGGCTGTGGGAAACTTTTGTAGTAGTTGTTTATAAACTGCAATGGCTTGATCTTGTTCTTTATTTAATTGTAATCCTCTGGCGATGCGGTAGAGGTTGGTAGCGGTTTTTGGTGCTTGAATATAAGCATTTTTAGCTTTGGTAAATTCATTGTTATCCCAATAGACTGAACCAATCAGTTCCCAATCTGCGGGTTTGAGTTGTGGCTGTTTTATTAACTGATTTAATACACCCACAATTCCTGGTTCGTCAGCGGCGTATTTAGCTAAGATTAATTGTAACTTAGGCTGATTAGGATTATCTTTTAAGCGTTTGCGGATAATTTCCCAAGTGAGGGGATGGGAGGGAAATTGAGCGATCGCTTGATCAGACAATTTTGGTTGAGCGATCGCATATATAGCTTTAACTGCGGCTGCTTCTTTACCATATTCCTTTAACACCCTGCGGCGCAAATCGGAAGCTTGCTTATCTTCGCCCAAAATATCATGAGCCTGGGCTTGTTTAAGTAAAATATAAGGTGCTAATACAGGATAATCTTTTTCCAGTCCTGTCAATAAACTCAGGGCTTTTTTCCCTTGAGAGGTTTCTACGTAATCACAAGAGAGCAGATAACGGGCGCGTTCCCGATCTGGGGAACTACCTGTTTGGGCAATTTCCGTGAGTTTTGTTAATCTTTCTGGTACAGATTGAGACAATAGAGAAAATACAACTGACTTAACTTTGGTAGCCTCAGATAGTTTTTCCGGCTTACCCTGACTCAAGTTCAACCATTGACTCACGGTTTTGCCAACTTGGGGGGCTGACACCATTGCCCCGGCTAAAAAGGCACATAGTCCAGCGCCCGCAAGTAGATAAATTTGTGTTTTCTGTAGTTTTTTGAACATTTATACTCACTGATTGCCTAGTGTCTCACGGAGAAAGTTGGCGATTAATCTTCTGGCAACTTTATCATTAGGGTAACATCCCTGACCAATTTTTACGGCTATGATGCAGGACTTTCCGCCTATTTGGATAAATATAATCTCTCTTCGAGTTTGTGGCAACGGGTCGAAATGGCAAGCAGTTATTATGGCGTTAATATTTTATGTACACTACTATTGGTCAATTATCTGATTCCACTTGTTTAATTACCTCTAAAGGTAACTCTAATACCTCTGCAATTTGCTTATCATTTAAGCCGAAATACCTTAATTTACTAATTTTTTCTATCTGAGTTTTATTCTGATCTTTTTGCTTTAGTTTAGAATTACCAGCATGACTTTTATCTGGTTTAGTTTTAGGTTGTTTAGAACCAATATTTATACAGCCAATTATATTTTGATTAATACTTTTATCACCTAAAAAAAGATTCACATTTCCCTGTCGTTCTAGAACTGATTTAAGATTACTTTTATCAACTGGTTCATCAAAAATATCAGATAACATTTTTAAAAGTTCGTAACCTACATCTTTTGCATGACCCGCGCTACAACCACAATTTTCGGCAATATCAGCATACTTTTGATGCTTTAGTGTCCCCTCAATAACTCCACGCTGCAAGTCATTGAGATGATTGCCTGTGTTGAGATAGACAGCCTCATCCACAAGTTGTAGTAGTTCGTTAACCTGCATGGCTAAAAATGTAACGCGACACAAGTAATGATAGCAGACTTTATCCGTATATTTCCGCTATTTTCCGTCTGTTTGTAATTTTTTTTTGCAATCCGCTTTTTTCCGCTTTTCAGGTTTGGGTAAGTGGTGTAGTTTCGGTAAAGATAAACGTTAAGTCAATTTTACGATAAGCCACTTATGCCAGCAAATAAGAATAATACACGGAATGCAATTATTGGTACAGTAATTACCGTAATAGGAACAATTATTGTGGCATTGATAAACAAACCTCCTGTTATTGATCCTCCACCTTTAATACCCAAAGGGGGAGAGACAGGAACTACCAGAATAATAATAAATCAAAAAATACATAATCCGGTAGGAACTCATGAAGGATACGCAATAGTCAAAACTAATAATGGTAATGGAGTAAAACTATCAGTTGCAGTCAGTAGTATACCACAAAATATCGAACGTAGTCAATATAAACTGGTTGCATTTGCAAAATATAGTGATAATCCCAACTGGACTTCACAAGGATGTGAAAGTTTATCGAGCGAACCAGTTATTTTCGATCTGGCTCTCTGGAATGACCCAAAAGGCGATAAAAGTTACTATAAATCTATGACAATCCTTTCTTCAAACTTCAATGATAGTGATTGCAAGGCTAAAGATTATAAATTAGATGATTTGAAAGGTTTTGTATCCCGACAGAGTGATACTCTAACTTTTTATAGAGATGATTCTGCTAACAATTAGGATAGTGTAATTTCATCAATTTTGGAGTAATCTTAACGTGGGTTTGGCACACCAACTAATAAAGAAGTAAAATAAAATAATGTTGATGTGACGTAACCCACCCTACAGTTATCATTGCTCTCTGGGGTGGTAGATTAGCTAAAAATATGACATAATTAAAAATATAATTAACCTAAAAAGGATTATTAATAATGACAGTAGTTAACTTACAAATTCCCTTTGAATCATTAATTGCGGCAATTTCATCTCTCAATTTAGAAGAAAAGCATAAACTTTTGCAATTTCTAGAAGAACAACTTTCAGAAAATGAAGAAGATTTAATAGAACAAAATCCCCAAATTATTTCCGAAATTGCAGAAGCTCGTCAAGCTTATCAAAATGGCGACTATCAAACAATTCAAGAATATAAAAAATAAACTTAAATTATCAGATTTTAGTGATATAATTAGAGTAAATAATTCTCTTGATAATAGTATGTCCGTTAACGTAATCAAAGAACATATTGAAATCACTCCTGGTATTTGTGGAGGAAAACCTCGTATTGCTGGACATCGGATTCGAGTTCAGGATATTGTAATTTGGCATGAACAAATGGGAATGTCTCCTGATGAAATTCTCTACCATTATCCTAGTATTACCTTGTCTGATGTCTATGCTGCTTTAGCATACTATCATGATCATCGGGAAGAAATTAGGCAACAAATATCAGAATCAGAGGCTTTAATCCAAGAAATTCAAGCACAAACTCCTTCGATTCTGCAACAAAAACTGAAAAAACGCAATGATAGAGAGAATTAAATTTCATTTAGATGAAAGTGTTAGTAATGCGATCGCGTTAGGTTTACATCGTCGAGGAATCAATGTTACGACAACGTCAGAAACCGGATTAATGGGTGTATCAGACAGAGAACAAATTGCTTTTGCTTTATCTGAAAATCGGATATTGATTACTCATGATGATGATTTTGTTATTCTTCATCGTAGCGGTATAACTCATGCAGGAATTACGTATTGTGATCAGAAACGCCGTTCAATTGGTGAAATTTTAAATACTTTAATTCTGATTTGGGAAACACTTGAACCAGGAGATATGAAAAATCAACTTGAATTTTTGTGAAAATTAAATTGCTTTTGATTCCAACACAGTCAACCACTATTCAAATAATTGAGCTAGGCATTCATCGCAGGTAAAATTAAAATGGTTCTCAATATCACATAAAATGGCACTAAGAGTCCCAATTTTAATTGGACTATGATTAAGAATAGTAATGTGATGTTCACCATTTTCTTGAGTTGTCAATCGAATAGTTTAAGTCTATAAATTTAAATTCTGTATTAAATACTATACAGAATTTTGGTGCTAAAAATCATAATTTAAACAAAAGTTAATAATCAATCCTTTCACCCCTCAATCACTCGCACATAAATAGCCCGTGCTATTTCCCGATCTATAGTCATAGATAAACTACCACATTTAATCACAAAAGTAGGAAATTGCTGTTCTACAGTAATCGTATTCCCTGTTTTAATGCCCATTAATATCAGCTTTTTTCTAATTATCTCATCTTGACTTTGACAAACAGTAACTATCCCACAATCTCCTGCTTTCATCAATTCTAAAGAACAACCCATAATAGTAAAAGGAGTAAACATTGAATTATCAAAATAAAAAGCGAAAATTGAAATGATGAAAGATGATAAACATCCTCCATCATTGTGAAAGTTAGAGGGTTTAGCATTGCTAAACCCCTACAGATATTGTATTAAGCAAGATAAGGTTCTTGGTGAGTCTTGATTGTAGAGTTAGACCGAGGATAGGTAACACATAATAGAGCGAATCCTTTGCCTATTTGCTCATCATCTAGGAAGGATTGATCGTCTTGATTGATTTCACCTTCAACAACCTTACCTACACAGCTAGAACAAGCACCGGAGTGACAGGAGAAAGGTAATTCAATCCCAGCTTCGTCTGCTGCATCTAGAATTGTGGTGTCTTCGTCACATTCAATTGTGGTATCGAAGTCTTCTTTTTTGCTGATCAATCTTACTTGGTAGGTCGCCATTTTTTAATTCTCCTCAAACGTGAATGAAGTGAGTTTTTGAGTTAGTTAAGTTTCCCCGGCTGAGTTCAAAATTCAAAATGAAAGGCTTATTTTTTGAACTTTGAACTATTGGCCGCAAGGTACACCAGTGGGAGTACCATCATCTGTTTTAAAAGACTTGCCACAACCGCAGGTATCAGTTGCATTGGGATTGGAAAACTTGAAACCGCTGTCCATTACTCCCTCAACAAAATCAACTACCACACCTGCTAATAACGGCGCACTTTTAGCATCAACGTAAATCAACACATTTCCTTGTTGAGATACGACATCATCCGGTTGGGGCTTACTGGTAATTTCGATGCCATACTCGTAGCCACTGCAACCACCGTCTTTAACGGAGATGCGGACACCCTTTTTAGCGTCTTCGGTTGCAGAACCTTTTAAAAATGCCCGCAGACGAAATTCAGCCTTTTCTGTTAAAGTAACAGTCATTTTGTTTCCTATTCTGTAGCGAATATTCTGATTTGGAATGTGGATTTGAAAAAAGAGGTACTTTATACCGTTGCAGTTTGAGATTGGGAATATCTCCAAGGGGCAGTATTACCGCAAACTGGACAATTGCGATCGCGGTGAGAACGGCGTTTAGCAAATTCCATTCGGTTCAAATCAATCGTCAGCAACTCTGACAACAGCGGTTGACTAAAACCAGTAATCAGCTTCACAGCTTCCAAAGCCGTCAAACAAGCCAAAGTCCCAGAAACCGCCCCCAGCACAGAAAAACCGCGCCGATCCCAATCAGGCTTTTCTGGAAACAGACAGGATAAACAAGGCGTAACACCAGGAATAATCGTGGTGAGGTAAGCCTCCATTCCATCCATAGCCGCCTCTACCATGGGCTTACGCCAGCGGACACAGGCTGCATTTAACAAATTGCGTTCAGTGAAATTGTGAGCGCAATCCAAAGCCATATCCGCCGACTGCACCAACTCATCCACATTTTCTGCGGTAATGTAATCGTGAACTACATCCACTTGGACATCGGGATTGATGGCTTTAAGTGTTTCTTGGGCTTTAAATACTCTAGGTTTACCCACCCAGTCGTCAGTCATCAAAACCTGACGATTCATATCATCCAGCCGCAAATCTCCACCCCGGACTAGGATTAGCCGCCCAACGCCTGCTACTGCTAGGTAAAGCGCCGCCGTACCACCTAATCCACCCACACCCGACACCAAAACAGTCGCTGATTTCAGGCGCTTTTGAGCTAATTCGCCAAAATTAGGCAGCATCATTTGGCGACTATAGCGTTCCAATTCGGTAGGCGTTAGGTTGATCACTTTTTAACTCCTAATCTGAGGTGATTTCTGTCAGGGTGACAACATTTTTTCGCTTATCATTAAACACCTTGAACAGCTTTTGTTCATGGGGTGTAGATTCTATAAACACCTGATAAGCTTGTTGCAAGGCTGTGCAATATTTCTCTAATCTTTCTTCGTCACTTATCTGAGGATAAGTATCATCAATTTGACTCATGAACTGAGAAAACTTTTTCAAAATATGTAAACGATTGACATTTACAAATTTTTGGTCATAGGGCAGATTAAAGAAGATGAAAAATTCTTCTGCATCTACTAACTTCTTGAATTCATCAATATTGGTACTCATTTAGAATTCTCCATTTTTTTGAGTTGTTGCTTGAGTCCATCTAACTGACAGTAGATTTCGTAAGTTTCCGCAGCAACATCCATTAGTTTGTGGTAGTCTGTGGGCAAACCTTCCGCTAAATCATGCAGATCCATTTTCATTTGACCTGCTTTACTATTTAGCTTTTTGATCTTGGTGGTGATTTCCTCAATTGTCATTGGTAATTGGTAATTGGTGATTGGTGATTGGTGATTGGTAATTGGTAATTGGTAATTGGTAATTGGTAATTGGTAATTTCTGCCCAGTCCCCAATACCCAGTCCCCAGTCCCCAGTCCCCAATTATTAAAGATTTCCAACTTCGGGGAAACGCTTGGCTAAATCAATGCCTTTTTCCACAAACTTTGCGCCTTCTTCGTCCAATTTCTCGAAGGAATCAAAACCAAAACGATGGGCATCACGTAAGGTTTTTACAGTTAATAATAAGCGTCCAGAAAATATTAAAGCCCAGCCAAAACCCTCATGTCCTAATTCCACAACCACATTAGAAATGAGTCCGGTTTCCTTTTCAATACTGGATGCTATCGCTCGAAAAAAAGCATTTATTCGGGAAATAGTTGCGGGATCAATTTCACCTTCTACGGAAATTTCCCGTTTCTTTTGTTTAGTAAGAATATAGGGTTTGAGGATTAATTCATCAGTCCAACTCCGGTAAAAACCATAACTATCTTGCGCCCGGATTTGTTGAACTAATGATTTATGGAAAGGAGTTAAAACTACCTCTGAATTGTTACCAGTTCCATTCACATCATTTGTACTCATAATGTTGCTTCGTTCTCAAGTTCTTCAGCAAAACTAAGTTTTTTCTGTCCTAAAGCTTTCCGTAACCAAGGTGGAGGATTACCCTTGAGAGTTTTGACTAATTTGTTGAGAATATCTTCAATTTTTTCCTCTTCAGATTTAGCCTTAACTGGAGTTACGCTCTTTTTAATTAAACGAGCGGCTGCACTACCACCAATAGCGACAACATAAACAATTGTGCAATCATTCAGTGCTTGTAGTTTGGGGGTAATTTTATCTTCATTACCATCTTCCTTCAAATCACCTTCAAACTTGAGAGTTTCAACGAATTCATATCCGTTATCGGAAATTTCATAAACATCAATTTCCTTAGCCCAACCAAAGTGAGCATTAACATGAATTCGGTCAGTTGTCGTAAAAGCAATTTTCACTTTCATTTGTCCTTTGTTGGTTGTCAGTTGTCAGTTGTTGGTGGTCGGTTGTCATACTAATTATTCTGAATTAAGATGAACGAACCACAGAGGCACAGAGGACACAGAGATAGAAAAAATGGTATCAGGTGTTATTTGTTGATTACTGATGACCATTGGTTCATCATTGATGATTCTTCTTGTTCTATGAATAGGTTTCCCATACCAAAAAGAAGCTCGATAGTACCGCGATAGCCTACTTTGGTAAATAGACCATTTCCTAATCGGTCATAAATGGGAATACCTAAACGATAGAGCGGAATAGAAAGGCGTTTAGAGATGGTATTCACGTGGGAATTACCAATCAATAAATCAGAACCTTGCGCCAAGTTTTCAAAATCCTCTAAATCACCAATGGTGACATTATTGATAGGAAGTAGTTCAAGTAATGGAGAACGAGTTGTGGTGACAGCATTGTGAATTTCTGCCCCCATTGATTGCAAAAATCCCACCATTGTCCACAACAAATCCGGTTCTAAAGCTAAAGATACTCGTTTTCCACTAAAATAAAAGTGAGTATCTAACATTGCGTCTTGCAATTGACGACGTTGACGACGATATTTTTCAGGAACGGGATTTCCACTTAATAAAGATAACTTTTGCAGAAATTTATCTACAGGTTCTAATCCTGTTAAATCTCTGAATACTTGATAGTTAGTTCCAAACCGTTCCTCTAAAATTTTCGCCGCCCCTAACATACTTTCACCTAATGCTAAGGTAAAAGCCGAACTACCAAGAGAACGTAATTGTTTGAGAGTTGTGCCACTAGCAGTTATAGCAGTATAACCATCTTCCAAATGTCCATCTAAAGAAGCTCCCAAATCAGGTACAAATATTGGTTCTAGACCGAAAGCTGTTACCATTTCTCGAACTTCTTGGACATCTCCAGGAGTGAGCGCAGCACCAGCTAAAATGGTGATTTGTTCGGGTTTAATTCCCCCTGCTTTGGGAATTTCTTTAACTATACTTTCTACCGCAACTGCAAAACCGTCTTGTAATGCACCTTTAAAATCAGGAGTAGGAGCAAAAATAATGGCTAAATGATTAAGTTCAGGGTGACGTTCTCGAATATCTTTCAAGAACATTTCAATATCATCACCTCTAGTTTCTGTTAAACCAGTGGTACACAAACCAATAATTTCCGGTTGTACCTTTTCCACCAAAGTGAGAATAGCTTGCTCCACATTTTCCTCACCACCCAAAATAGTAGTAACTTCCGTCATTGCAGTAGTAGCAAGAGGAATAGCTTCCCGAAAATGTCGAACCAAAACCACCTTTGCAAACGCCGTACAACCCTGAGAACCATGAAATAAAGGCATAGTTCCCTTCAACCCCAAAAAAGCCAAAGAAGCGCCTAAAGCCTGACTTTGTTTGAGGGGGTTTACAGTCAGAGACTTTTCTGGAACAATTGCGATCGCCATAATAACTATAATCTCAATAATCTCAAAGTATTTCTTCCTTTGCGTCTTTGCTCCTTTGCACCTTTGCGCGAAACAAAAACAAGATGTGTGCTGTAATTTTCAATTATTCCCAAGGAGCAGGCTTCCGAATTTGCTCCCAAACGGGGCTATATAAAGCCTCAGTCAACTCCCGTGCCATTTCCACCATGCCCACATAACCGGCATAAGGATGATGACGTTCTTGGTTAATATCTAAAAAGGGAACTCTCGCTTTGAGAGCAGTATATTGATTTCTACCGCCAGCAATAAGCATATCTGCGTTAGTTTCTTCAATTAATTTCAGGAGTTCTGTAGCGTTCCCCTTCTCCAACATAATGCCATCATTACCCAACAAATTTTTGATTTTCGCTTTATCTTCTTCTGTACTTTTACGGGTACTTGTGGCCACAACTTCAATTCCCAAATCCTTCGCAGCAGAAATAATTGACCAACTTTTCACACCACCAGTATAGAGAACAACTCGCTTTCCTTTCAACTTGGCTCGATAGGGAGCAAGAGCAACATCCAAAGCCGCAGTTTCTTCAGCAATGAGTTTTTCTGTGCGTTTCTGCAAATCAGCATCACCTAATTTAGCAGCTACAGTTCGCAGACAACGGTTAATATCTTTAATTCCATAAAATGACTCTTCAATGTAGGGAATTCCGTAACGTTCCTCCATTTTTCGCGCCATATTTAAGAGCGCTCGTGAGCAGATCATCACATTTAATTTAGCCCGGTGAGCATAACGCACTTCTTCATAACGAGCATCACCAGTAATTTTCGATAAAACCCGAATTCCTAACTTTTCAAATAAAGGTAAAACCCCCCACATTTCCCCAGCAATATTATATTCACCTATTAAATTAATATCATAGGGTGTGGTATATTCAGGTTCGGCAGTTCCCACTACATATTCTAGTAAAGATTCACCACCAAAGCGATTACCTAAATTTTTACTGCCAATAAATCCGGGAGCAATCACAGGAATTACCGGAGTACCAATTTTTTCGGCTGCTACCTTACAAACTGCATCAATATCATCACCAATTAAGGCTGTAACGCAGGTAGCATAAACAAAAATCGCCGCAGGTTTGTAATTTTCATTAACTTCTAAAATCGCCTGATAAAGCTTTTTCTCACCACCGAAAATTACATCATTTTCACCCACATCGGTAGTAAAACCTGTCTTATAAAGCATTGGTCCAGAAGACAGACTACCACGACTTCCCCAGGAATTGCCAGCGCAAGCGATCGGACCATGTACCAAGTGAGCAGCATCGGTAATAGGAACTAAAGCAATCATCGCCCCATCAAAGGCACAACCACCTTGAGCCGCACCTGGTTGAGCTTGTTGGGTACAAGATTTGCTTTTCTTTTCTCCCTGTTTCTGTTGATTATGTTCGCATCCTGATTCACTCAGAAGTTCGTTAATTTTGCTTTGGGTGACTTTCATTTTTATTCTGGGGCTAGATGGAGTTTACAACCATGACAAATCTTGCTTAAAGTTAATCATCAAGATGATGACTTCGAGAAAAATATTGCAAATTAATAAAAATTATTTGTGGAACTATTTACAGCATTATCTATTTCTGGGTTTGTGTCTCTACAGAAAAGATCATAGAAACTTGCTGTAATAGAGAATAAGTGAGAAATATCTCACAAATAATTTAGGATTACCACAGGATATATTAAATATAATAATTCTAATTCCCCGAAAATAACCAAGTTTTTATACTTAGTTTGGATTGATTTATAGATTTTCTGCAAAATCTGATTAACTTAATATTTACACAGATAAACTTTCAAAAAAGATATGTATTTATCTGTATTTTCTAGGGGTGGGATTTTCATAACATTTGGTTTTGCAAGAGAAAAGAGAAAAAATTAATTCATCTGCGTTTATCTGCGTTTATCTGCGTTTAATTATTAAGAACTGGAGATAGGGGATAGGATGTTAGGTAAATTGCCTAAGTCCCAATCCCCTTTGTTTATTGACGAGGATGGGGAAACCCCACCCTACAGACATTCTTAACGAATTAAGTCGTAGGAAATGTCGGTCTTACCAGCAACATTGGTGCTGCGGTCAATTTCTTCAAAGACTGTGTTAACAATCCAGTTCAACAGGTTGATTATACCTTTGTAACCAACAGTTGCATAACGGTGGTAGTGGTGACGGTCCATGATAGGATAACCGATTCTTACCAAAGGTACACCACAATCGCGCCACAGGTACTTACCGTAGGAGTTACCAATCAATAGGTCTACGGGTTCGGTGAATAACAAGGAGCGTAAGTGCCACAAGTCTTTACCACCCCAGATTTTAGCGGACTTACCGAAGGTGCTAGAATCTAACAATGCTTGCAATTCTTTCTCGAATACTTCATTGGTGTTGTGAACCAAGATGTGTACTGGTTCAGCACCCATTTCTAACATGAAACCAACTACGCTGTAAACTAAGTCAGGATCACCGTAGATAGCGAAACGCTTACCATGTAACCAAGCATGGGAGTCGGTCATTGCGTCAACCGCACGACCACGTTCGATTTCTAACTCTTCAGGAATAGCCTTACCAGTCATTTCGCTGAGTTTCATCAAGAACTCGTCAGTTCCCTTGATACCCCAAGGACGAGCAACACTAACGTCTTGATTCCATTCCTTAGCAATGTATTCGCGGGTCTTGGTGGTAGAGTAAGCTTGAAGAGCAATAGTAGCCTTAGCGTTGATGGAATCTGCTGCATCTTCCAACTTAGTACCACCTGGATACATATTGTATTCACCATCACAAGGTGAATCAACATAATCACTGTTGTCAGATAACAAGGTGTAGTCAATACCCATTAAAGAAGCAATCCGCTTAATTTCGCGGTTGTTTTCTACGTAGGTATCAAAACCAGGGATAAAGTTGATTTTACCGTTGCTCTTGGCTGTCTTTTTACCTACGGTTAAGGTAGAAAGAATTCCCTTCATCATGTTGTCGTAACCAGTGATGTGAGAACCAACGAAGCTAGGTGTGTGAGCAAAAGGTACGGGGAAATCTTGAGGAACAGAACCAGCTTCTTTAGCATTACCGATAAATGACTGTAAGTCATCACCGATAACTTCTGCCATACAGGTGGTGCAGACAGCGATCATTTTTGGCTTGTACAAGCTGTAGGAGTTAGCCAAACCATCAATCATGTTTTGCAAACCACCGAACACAGCCGCGTCTTCTGTCATGGAAGAAGAAACACCAGCAAATGGTTCTTTGTAGTGACGGGTTAAGTGGGTACGGAAGTAAGCCACACAACCTTGAGAACCTTGAACGAAGGGAAGAGTACCTTCAAAACCTACAGCCGCAAACATAGCACCTAAAGGTTGACAACCCTTAGCTGGGTTAACGGTTAAAGCTGTCCGTTCAAAGTTCTTTTCCCGGTATTCCCAGCTTTTTGTCCATTCGGAAACACGTTGTACTTCTGCGTCGGTGTGACCGTTTTCAAACTGTTTCTTGTTTTCAAACAGTTGTTGGTATTCTGGCTGGTGGAATAACTCAACGTGGTCCTGAATCTTATTGGGATCTTGAGGCATTTCTATATCTCCAAGCTTGCTGTGTATTATGTTTGCGTTCGGTGGAGAGTGGGGAACGGGCCTCAAAATTCAGAATGCAAAATCCAAAACAATGAAATTTTTAATTTTGAATCTTGAATTCCCAACTCTCCTGGGGTAAAACCCCAGACTATCTTTTGTTCCCTAGACGGCAGCCTTAGCTTTAGCCTTAGCTTGAGCTTTCTTGTTCCAGGGAGCGCCGATTAATCCCCAGGTTGGGCTGTTCAGAGCTAAATCCATGTCACGAGCGAAGATTGCGAATCCGTCGTAACCGTGATAAGGTCCGGAGTATTTATATTGCTGGTTTAATAGCTTTTAACTTCGCTATGTTTGCAGTGAGCAATGTCAGGGATAAACTATGTTTGCAGTTAACTCATTTATTTTCAGTCTAAATATAGTCTGAAAGATTCAGAGTTAAGTTTCGCGCAAAGGCGCGGAGGAGCAAAGGCGCAAAGAATGAAAGAAGAGCTATTATGGGAATTGGGGCAGGTAAATCTGCGGTTGAAGTCTGCAAAGGCTAGGGTAACAATTCGGGAATCCAATGGATGTCTGCAATTACGGGCAACTTTACCTATTAAACCGGGAGATGAGGATATCAGGGGAACGGGGAAAAAGCAATATAATCTCAGTTTGAATATTCCTGCAAATTTACCAGGTTTGAAAACGGCTGAGGAAGAGGCTTATGAGTTAGGTAAGTTAATTGCTAGAAAAAGTTTTGTTTGGAATAATAAATATTTAGGAAATGAAGGAATTAAAAAGGAGTTAATAACTATTGGTGAGTTATTAGCAAGGTTTGAGGAGGAATATTTTAAGACCCATAAACGCACAACTAAAAGTGAACATACTTTCTTTTATTATTTTTCTCGAATTAAGCGTTATACAAATGCTGATGATTTGGCAATTGGGGAAGTTTTGATTAATGCGATTGATCAAATAGATAAGGAATGGGCTAAATATAATGCTGTGAGGGCTATTTCTGTATTTTGTCAACTTTTTAACATTGAGATTAATTTAACTAATTATTCTAAAGTTCCTGAAAGTAATTCTCGCAATGTTCCTACTGATAAGGATATAGTTACTGGATTTTATAAGTTTGATGAATATTTGCATAATCGAGGTAAGCAAGTTAATCAAGATGTTAAAGATAGTTGGAAATTATGGCGTTGGACTTATGGAATGTTGGCGGTTTTTGGTTTACGTCCCCGTGAGCTTTTTGTTAATCCTCATATTGATTGGTGGTTAAGTGCTGAAAATATAGATTTAACTTGGAAGGTTGATAAAGATTGTAAAACTGGTGAAAGGGAAGCTTTACCTCTATATAAGGAATGGATTGATGAATTTGATTTAATAAATCCGAAATATTTAGAAATGTTGGCAATTGCAATTAGTAAAAAAGACCAAAATAATCATGCAGAAATCACGGCTTTAATCCAAAGGGTAAGTTGGTGGTTTAGAAAAATTGGTTTAGATTTTAAACCCTATGATTTACGTCATGGTTGGGCAATTCGAGCGCATATTTTGGGAGTTCCTATTAAGGCTGCGGCAGATAATTTGGGTCATAGTGTGCAGATTCATACGAAAACTTATCAACGTTGGTTTTCTTTGGATATGCGGAAGTTGGCAATAAATCAGGCTTTGAGTAAGCGGAATGAGGTGGAGTTGATTAAGGATGAAAATACGGGGTTAAAAATGGAGAATGAACGATTGAAGATTGAGGTGGAGAAGTTGAGAATGGAGGTTGTTTATAAAATAAGTTGATTTTTGTTAAGTCAGAATTAGATTGTTTGGTGATGTGGTATAACTAGCAGGTGAATAATTTTCACCACTTATCTAAAAAATGCTATGATCAGTAAATGGGTAAATTAAGTAAACTAATTAAATATCTTCTCTCTCGCCCTCCTGAAGCCAGATTTGAAGAGATTAGTTATGTTCTTGAAGCTTTTGGATATCAGGAAACTAGAGTAAGAGGAAGTCATCACGCTTTTGAGAATGAGCAAGGAGAAGTAATTATTATTCCCAAAAAAGGTGGTAAAAAAGTCAAACGAACGTATATTGAAGAAACCATTAGATTACTAGATTTGGAAAACTGGAAAGATGAAAACTAATTCTCGACTTGAGCTTCAATCTTTAGACGATTATCTTTCTTTAAAATATCCGATGTCTATTTATCCAGAAGATGATGGAGGATATACAGTAATTATTCCTGATTTACCAGGTTGTATAAGTCAGGGAGAAACTTTAGAGGAAGCGATAGAAAATATTAATGAAGCTAGAGAGTTATGGATAGAAACTGTTTATTGTAGTGGTAAAAAACAAATTCCTTTACCTTCTAAACTAATTTCTATAATTAATTCGTGAACAACCATCAAAAATTTTATCCAAACTGCTGACAACATAATCAACCAGGAGATCAGTCTATGGAAAGTATGAAGATTAAAACACACATTGGTAATGATAAAATTCTCAAAATTGAACTTCCTGATGAATTTGCCAATGAAGAACTAGAAATAGTAATTGTATTTCAACGTATTGCAGAAAAATCATTACAATCTGCAACCAAAACGCCGGAAGAATTAGGATATTCTCGTAGGTTTTTGGCAGAAGTTATAGGTAGTTGGGAAGGTGAAATGATTGAAATTCCAGAACACCTGCATTATTGATTATTTATTTCAATCAATGATCAATTTTCACTATTGTTATATTTCTTGGGTAAGTGAATAGGGCTTTTTTGTGTTAAATTCCATATCATTCTTATTTCTTCAGATGATGACTGACATGGATTATCACCAAGATTTTTGTAAAAATCAACTATTTCACTGAAACTATATATTATTTCTAAAATATTTAGCTTTTCTGTAAGTTGAGAATCTTGAACTACCTTCTCAGAATGAGTAATTGGCTTTTTTATTGGCTTTTTTGATGTTCCAAAAATAATTTCTTTATTATCTGGTGACATTTTAGCTAGGTGTGGTAGTTCCTCTATAGGTCTTTTTTCCCAATAAAAAGATTTAATAATAGTTGTGTCTCTTGGTATTTCATATTTTTGTACTATTTCTATAATTTTAATTCTTGAATACCATTTAAAACAATTACTAAGATTTGTTTCTATTTTCTTCTTATCTTTTGTAAGAAAGGGAACTAATCTACCGACTTGCAAAGCATATCTTCTCTCTAAATCTTTTGCTATATCTAGTTTTTCTGCTTTTTCAATTCCTAAAATTTCTATTTTGTATAAGTAATGTTTCTTGTTGCCAATATTATAAGCATAAAGAAAGACATCTTGATTAGCACTAGCACGACCATAATGTTCTAGTAAATTATCATAGACATTTTCTATTTGACATCCTAAAATAATGATTTCATCTCCTTCTTTTAGTGAATCAACATTTTCTCCTAGCATTTCAAGAATCCATACTCGCTCATACTTTTCCGATAGTTGATTAGATTGTACTTGCTTATAGTAAGCTATCTCATCAGGATCAAAGTCAATACATTGTTCTTTAATAAAATTAAGAAATTCTAATATCTCTTTGTGAAAATCACTTCCTTTAGATGTATGTATTACAGAGGTTGATTCAATATTTCCTCCTTTTATTGCTCTGTTCGTCATATTGTGACTTCCTATCCATATCTCAACAGTATTATCTGTATTTTCAAAACAAATGACTTTAGAATTCAGTAAATGTGTATATTTCTCCCTTTTTATATCAAATGTAGATTGAACAGCAGTGCTTCTTTCTCTTAATTTTTTAGTAAATAAAAATAAATTGGCTTTATATTCTTGATTAGTTACTTTTTGCCGCGCAAACTCATTGAGTTTATCAATGTCAGTAGTTGTATTCAAACCAACACAATAAAATGAATCCTCATGTTCAAGTTTTTCTGCCAAAATTGGCATACAATCCTTACCAATTGTCCAATAAGCAACTACTCCTTTAATATTTACACATTTCTCCAATGATTCTCTGAGTCTATCTTCAATAGAAGATTTTCCTGCTTTTAAATTATTGATTGAAGGCACAAATTCTATTTTATCAATATTCATGAAAATCTCCAGATGTTTAATTGTTAGGTAATGTAGTATAATTATTGCACAGAAGTGTAATTATTATCTTTTCTTACAAGGTACAATCCCAAACTACAAAGCAATTAGGAGCGTTTACATAAATTTTTCCTAAATCTCAGCCAAAAATGCTTAAATAAAAGAAGCTGACTCTTATATTCAAGGATATGCTAAAAAAAGTCATACTTCATAATTTCAAAGGCCATAAATCTACAGAACTTAATTTTGATAATTCCCGATTACATGGAATTGTAGGAAAAAACAGTGCTGGTAAAACAAGCGTGTTACAAGCATTGCATAATCTCAGTAGGCTTGCTGCTCAGTCTATATCTCATGTATCATTTAGGGAAATATTTCAGTATGACCAATCACCTCAATTCATTACAACAATTGGGGAAACAGATATGTCTGTTAGTGTGAGTGGTTTTTGGAAAGAGACAAATCAAGAGATTTGGGAAGTTTCTTATTCATATCATTTGAAACAGAAAGAAATGAATCCTTGGACTCCAGACACAAAATGGAAAATTAATGAAAATGAAGGTAGTTGGGATAAAGGAAAGACAAAAATATTAACGAAATCCCCAGAAGATACAACAAGGACAAAAAGATTAACAAAATACCCAGATGCAATTTGTAAATCTTTAAAACCTACTGTTTATCTAAAATTAGATGCAAGTAATCTTTCTGAAGCAGCTTACAGTGATGAAGTTACACCGAGAATTGAGTTCGATGGTTCAGGATTAGCACCTACTTTAGATTTTCTGCGTGATGAAGCTCCAGATAAATTTCAATTAATAGAAGAAAAACTGAGTCGAATTGTCCCAAATGTCCGTAAAGTTGGCATCAAAAGAGCAAAAGTTACAGTTACTCGCGAACGCTTAATCGAAGTTGACGGTAAACCTATTTCCTATGAAGAAACTCAGGAAATGACAGGACAAGAAGTAGTTTTAGATATGAATACAGGTGAACGTATTCCAGCCCATGCAATTAGCGAAGGAACAATGTTAACGTTAGGATTATTAACTGTACTAATGAATCCTAATCAACCTAATTTAGTTTTATTAGATGATGTCGAACAGGGACTTCATCCTCAAGCACAACGTGAGTTAATGACTGTTTTCAAAGAAATCATCGCCGAAAATCCTAACCTGCAAATTATTTTTTCTACTCATTCCCCTTATATTATTGATGCACTTGCTCCTTCTCAAGTTCACATCTTAAATAACAGTAAATCAGGGTTCACAATGTCCAAACGTTTGGATGAACATCCTGATGTAGAATGGGCAAAAGAAACCTTAACAACAGGTGAATTTTGGGATGCTGAAGGTGAAGATTGGGTGCTAGAAGGAGAAGTCAGTGATTGAGTTTATTGTCATAGTTGAAAGTGGTGCAGATTCCAGAACAGCTACTAAATTAGCCGAGCGAGTTTTAAAAGAAAAATTCGATTGGTTAGATGATGATATTCTGCAACATTGTTTTCAGTGGACTGGTTTAGAGGAAGGGACAGAATTTTCTTGCTGGAGAGACATTACCAAAATCATTGATAATGCAAAATCACAAATAAAATATAAACCTTCTAGATTTATAGGTCATCATAGTAAGAGTGTGCCTTTAAAAGCTGATGGAGCAGCATCTATTAAAGTTCTTAATTTGGTACGTTTTCTGCAAAGAATACGACAGATTAAAGCTGTTATTTTTATCCGTGATTTAGATAATCAACCGGAACGTAAAGAAGGAATTGAACAAGCACGTTCAGAACATATTAATAAAACGCCGAAATTAGAAATTGTCATTGGTGCTGCTGATCCAAAACGTGAAGCATGGGTTTTAAATGGCTTTATTCCATCTAATCAACAAGAGAAACAAATTATAGAAGAAATTAAAAATAAATTGAGTTTTGATCCTTCCATAGAGTCTCACAGATTACGTGCTACTTCAGAGAAAGAACCTGAACGAATCAGAAATGTAAAAGTAGTAGTTGAACAACTTACAGGAAACGATATGGAACGGGAAAAGCTATGTTGGGAAAAGACAAAATTAAAACATCTACGAGAAAGAGGAGTTCATACAGGTTTGACAGATTATATCTGTGAAGTCGAGGAACGATTAGCTGCAATTATTGTGTCTGATTAAGAACTATTTTTTGTCAGTTGCTATAATCAAAACAAACTTGAAAAAATCATGATATGATAGCCATTCCCCAACAACCAGCAAAAATGACCATTGAGGAATATCTCCCATGGGAACTTGACCAGGATATTCGCTATGAATACATCAACGGTGAAGTTTTTGCCATGACTGGTGGTACAATCCCCCATAATGATATTGCTCTAAATCTTTACAGACCTCTATATTCTCATCTTCGTCCTAGTGGTTGTCGAGTCAATGTGTCAGATGTGAAAGTGCAAGTTACCCCTAAAAGCCCATACTTCTATCCTGATCTTATTGTCAGTTGTCACCCTGAAGACATCAATGCCCGTAAATTTATCCAAAATCCTAAATTAATTATTGAAGTTCTTTCTCCTGGTACAAGCGGTAGAGATAGAGGGGAAAAATTTAGATATTATTTAACAATACCCAGTTTACAAGAATATATCTTGATTGATTCTGAAAAAATCTCCGTTGAACGTTATTGTCGAGGAGAAGGAAGATTATGGCTTTATTATCAATATACAATAGGAGACATAATCACCTTCTCAAGTATTGCATTTGAATTTCCCATAGAAATGCTTTATGATGGTGTAGGATTGGAAACAGAAACATAAAATCACATTTCCCAAATAAATCAGATTAATGTCACCTAAAATTTAATCCCTTATTAAAATTATGGCCAAGCGGAAAAAAAGCAATCTTCAATGGATTAAAGAAACCCTAGAATTAAGCCCAGATCATCATTGGGAAGGTCCTGATGATTATAAGATTTTTGTAGCTGGGAGAGGTGCGGTTCGCTTCAATGTTCCCCAAAATTGGGTATTTGAACCACAAGAAAAATCTTTCAAGTTCATGGACAAAAAACCACCTGATGATGATTGTTGTTTAGAGGTATCTTACAATCATTTACCCCCGAATGACTGGACACTGTTTCCCCTTAAACACACTTTGAAGAAAATCATGGAAGATGATAGCCGTGATGTGATTGAAAGAGGAGAAGTAATTACTGTTAAGCGACAAACAGCCCGGATTATGTGGTGTCAAATTAAATTTATTGACACTCAAACTGAACCCAGAGAAGCTTTTTCTCGGACTTGTGTGGGTTTGGGTTCAAATATTCAATGTTTAATTACCTTTGATTATTGGGCAGATCAAGCAGAGCAATTAATACCGATTTGGGATGAAGTCATGCGGAGTTTGACACTAGGATTATATATCAGAGATCCGAGAACTGGTTTAGCTTTTCCTGATTAGAATGCCGAAAAAACAACCTCAGCTTGATACGAGTGGAGGTTGTTGATTTGACAGTAGGTAATGCGGATTTGGGTTAATTGCGGATTTTGGTGAACATTATTTTCAATATTTTAGGTAAACTAGAAGCGACAAACCAACCCACTACAAAGATTAGTAATTCAATATTCATGGCAAATCCCACCGCAACTCTAGAAACTTCCCTTGGTACGATTACTCTTGAGCTATTCACCGATGTTATGCCCATAACGGCGGGAAATTTCATCAAATTGGCTAAAAGTGGGTTTTATGATGGTCTGCATTTCCACCGTGTAATTAAAAACTTCATGGTGCAGTTTGGTTGTCCTCACAGTAAAGATCCTAGCTCTCCTCGTGCAGGAACTGGTAATGGTCCTGATGGGTGTATTCAAGATGAGCATCCTGAAGACGGGAAACTTTCTAACGAACCAGGAACTCTATCTATGGCTAATACAGGGTCCCCTAATAGTGGCAGTTGCCAGTTTTTCATCAACACTGTCCACAATCACTATCTGGATTGGTTTACACCTGGTCAATCTAAGCATCCTGTTTTCGGTCGAGTTACTGAAGGGATGGATGTATTAAAAGCCATTGAAACTACTCCCACAGGATCAGGCGATCGCCCCACAACTCCAGTTAAAATGATCAAAGTGACTATCCACGAATAAAATCCAAGATGAGTGTGGAGGTTTCTCCGCACTCTTGGGGCAAAATTCCCGATTTCTCATCAAAGAAATCCACAAAAAACCAATCCGATCAAACAAATTAACCTTCTATTTCTTCTTCAGTAAAAATAGGAGGCCATAATTCAGAAACGGCTAATTCCCAACCGGGGAAAAGTTCTGGTAAAGTTAAAATATCGCCATTATTTAAAATAGTTGGTTCACCTTGATGACGATAAACTGTAACAGTTTCCTCATCAGGATCAATTAAAATTCCCATCACAGCACCTAATTTGATCAAGTTGAGAATTTTAGTAACTAAAGGTTTAATTCTATCACTTTGAGATTTAATTTCTACTACTAAATCTGGTACAAGTTCGCCAAAATAACGGGGACTTTGACGCAGACGCGCAGCCCGAACAAAAGAAACATCTGGTGCGGTGAGGTTGCTATCAGGTAAAATGAAACCACCAGCAGAATCAAATACTCTTCCTAAACGACGAGGATAAACCCAATTAGCTAATAGCCGACTAAAAAGAATACCAACTTCACTAGATACAATATCCGATGGACCCACAATAGAAATTCTCCCGTTTGTTAATTCAACATCGTAATCTAAACCAGCTTCACTAAAAGCGGTTTGGACTTGTTCTACATCTTTAATTGTCATAATTAACATAAAATCATCCTCCTAATATACAAAGTTGGGGTAATGAAAACAAACACAATTGGATTTTAGATTTCATTAAATTGTATCTGGATCAATATTTAATTCTCTCAATTTTGCAGCTAACCTTTGGGCTTTTTCATTTGATATTTTCGCTTTTTCTGCTTCCATTGCTGCTCTTGTAGCTTCCATCTCTGCGCTTTCTTCCGGTGTAGGAACTAAAACTCCTGATGATGTAAAATATCTTAATAAACCCTCATGAATCCCCAAATATAACCCCAATTCTTCACTCCATAAATGTCCTTTTTTGTTAGGTTCTAAGGGTTGATATTTGCCACTGATTAAATTAAATCCTGCAAATTCCAATGTATAAGGATCAAACCAAAAATAATCAGGTGTCCGGAAAGTATCTTGATAAAGTATTTTTTTAGTTTCTCTATCAGTTTTAGCTGTGGTTGGTGAAAGAATTTCGACAATGACATGAGGATATTTGCCATTTTCTTCCCACACTACCCAACTTTTTCTAGTTTTTCGTTCTGTTCCTAAAACTACGAAAAAATCTGGACCCCTCACATCTTCTGATTTTTTTTGATGAGGACTATAGTAAATACTCAGATTTCCGACAGCGTAAAAATCTGTTCTCTCCTTCCATAACCATTTGAGAGATTTTATTAAGAGCATTATTTGTTCGAGATGCAGTTCTGTTTCCACAGGAGGTTCATCACTATATAGGTCACTGGGGGGAAAAATGATATCTTCTGATGTGTTAGTTTGTAATTCCAGTGCTTGAGTAATCATCATGTATGATACCAAGTAATTATTGATTTATTGTAGCATTAATTGTCAATTACTTTCACTGAATTATCGCAAATCTCTTAAACATTTGCCATAGCTTTTTGCCGTCATCCACACGATCTAAAAATTGCTCGACCAAAAGGAACTTACCTTAAGGGACTTCAAATTAAAAAAATACCCGAAAATTTCTTGTGGTGCGGGACGAAAAGCCCGCTAACCATCAAGGACGGGCAGGATGCCCATCCCACAAAATTGGGTAATTTATTTTTTGGTGTTCCCTAAGAACAAGCCCCATATCTCATCAACCGCCTTGTCACCCGTTAAGCAGAAAATTAACACATATTGAAATGGCTAATCCTAGATCATTAAATGATAGCATAGATGATTACTTATGGTAACTATTTATATTAAATATTGGACTGATTTGGCACAAGGTTGTTAGATGTTGTGGAGACGTTTTTTTAACTTCCCCTTTGATATTTCTTGTTAGTATGCATACCAACCCCTTTAAACAATTACAAGTCAATCTTTCTGTAACGGCTGCTACTATAGCCTTGTTGGTTACTGCGCCATTGATGGCTCATGGTCAAGTTAATAGTACCACCACTAAGCCGGCCTCATCAAATTCTAAGACATCAGTAGTTAATATATCCATTACTGAGGCTGAAGTGCTGGCTGCTCAAAAAGCCTGGGGTGAAGCACTGGTTTCCATCAGTACCACCTATGATGAAAAGGGGATAGCCGCTGCTAGAACATTGGCTGACAATATAATAGATCAAGCATATGCTTATCAATCGGGATTGGTGTTGTTCAAGCCAACCTTGACAACTGGAGACCAGACCTTCCGCACGACACACAAAGGAGCTTTGTCTTATTTTGTGGGTGGTGATTCCTCCTTCCCTAAAGATACTGGTTTTGCTCTCAAAGGATGGCGAAAGGTGGAAATTCGCAACGCTGGTATTTTTATTCTTGGTAATACTGCTACCACTATGGGTAATGTTTCCATAACTGATAAAACAGGTAAAGTCACAACAGTAGATAAAACCTGGCAGTTTATTAGAGGTGGTGATGGAAAATTGCGTATTATTGTACACCATTCTTCTCTGCCTTATAGTCCAAAATAAGTATGAAATAGATCCCGAACTTCTCTAAGAAGTAAGGGATCTAAATTAAATTGCATCTGGATCAATATTGAATTCTCGCAACTTTGCTGCTAACCGTTGAACTTTTTCATTAGAGATTTCTGCTCTTTGGGCTTCAAATTCTGCACTTTCTTCCGGTGTGGGAACTAAATCTCCATCTGGTGTAAAATACCTTAATAAACCCTGAACAATTCCTAAATATAAATCTAATTCTTGACTCCATAAATGTCCCTTTTCATTGGGTTCTACAGGTTGATATTTACCATGTATTAAATAAAAACCTGCAAATTCTAAGCTATAGGGATCAAACCAAAAATACTCAGGTGTGCGGAAAGTATCTTGATAAAGTTCTTTTTTAGTTTCTCTATCAGTTTTAGCTGTGGTTGGTGAGAGAATTTCCACAATCAGGTTAGGATATTTACCATTTTCTTCCCACACTACCCAACTTTTTCTAGTTTTCCGTTCTGTTCCTAGAACTACGAAAAAATCTGGACCTCTAACGTCTTCTGATTTTTTTTGATGAGGACTATAGTAAATACTTAGGTTTCCAACAGCATAAAAATCAGTTCTCTCTTTCCATAACCATTTGAGAGATTTTATTAAGAACATTATTTGTTCGAGATGCAGTTCTGTTTCCACGGGAGGTTCATCACTATATAGGTCACTGGGGGGGAAAATGATATCTTCTGATATATCTTCTAAGATGTTAGGTTGTAATTCCAGTGCTTGAGTAATCATCATGATATGATACCAAGTAATTATTTGCTTATTGTAGCATTAATTGTCAGAATCAGGATATCCAGGATATAAGGATTTACAGGATTTAATTGATGATTATTGTTCTGCGATCGCCCCAAAACTCCAGTTAAAATGATCAAAGTGACTATCCACGAATAAAATCAAGGATTAGTGCGGAGGTTTCTCCGCACATCACTATTTTCATGTAAAATCCCCCAATTATCTAAATGCTTCTATCTGATCTAAATAAACATTAATTAACTTGTGATCAATCACTAACATTTCAATCTCTGGCCAAACCTGAGCTAGAAATAAGTGAAATTCACGTTTTCGCATATTCCCAAAACGCAGATGTACTATTTTAGGTGGGAACAAATCAACCATCAGCCGATCTGAAAAATCTGCATCTTTAGTAACAATGACCAATTCTTTTTCCTTCGCATACTCCCAAATTTGGCTATCATTTGGACTGTCACCTAAAATTGAAACATGGATGATGGGCAAAGATGGAGTAAATTGGATTTTAATAGGAAGATTTTCATCAAATAAAAATCCATTCATGCGATTTTTCTCAGTTCATAGTGGTTCGCCATTAACTTTGCAGCAAATTGGATACAAGCATAAATATCTTCTCGTTTCAGAGTGGGGTACTCTTCCAGGATTTCCTCGATGGAATCACCGGCACCTAAAAACTCCATAATCGTTTGTACAGGAATTCGAGTGTTAGCAATAATAGGTCTTCCATTACAAATATCTGGATTAATATTGATTCTAGTTGCCATTTTGTTTACTCCTTTTGATGGTTTATTAATTGTAGCATTTGTCAGAATCAGGATGTCCAGGATTTTAGGATTTACAGGATGTAATGGATTATTTTTTCAAATTATATTGGGTTTTGCTGTTGCTTAAACTAACCTACCAGTTGCAATCTGTATGGTGCGTCAGACAGATAAGCTAGTCAAACATGATTGAATTAAAAATCTGACGCACCCTACTAACTATTGATTATTCCAGCAAGCCCTAATTACCATAAAGGTGCGGACACAAAAGGGCAATTGAGCAGCAAAGTTAGAACCACAATCTTAGGATTTCTTGAATCTTACATACCCACCATTTCTATCAAACAACCCATAAAAAGCCCAGTTAATCCATCCACCATCACCTTTATTAGTGAATTCACCATCTTCAAAAACCCAAATACCGAAAGTGACACCGTCATAGACTGCCGAACCATAGAATTTCACTCCTCTAAAACTTTCTTCATAATCTTGACTCAAATTAAAAACCATTACGTTATACCTCTCACCTGCACCATAAAAAGCCCCATTCATGAGGTTTTTGACAAATCCACTGCGGTCTCTAGAAGATTTGATACTTGATATAATCAGGTTAGTAATGCCCAGAACATCTACCTGGACATCCAGATTGGCACTTGCTCTCTGCGCCATGATAGTTTTCTGGCTCTTTTCCTCTTGAGAGACACTAGTATTACTTTTGTTGAAAGTGCTATAACCATAGCTAGATTCATGTGCAAAAAAGGGTGCAATCAAAGAAGAAAACACCACTAGTCCCATAGCAGAAAAGTTTTTGATAGTTCGCGTAGATGATGCTGATTTGATGGTATAGTTCATAACTGCGTCAAGTAGGTTTAAATAAAGTTTTGATTGGTAGTAGCCTCTGTTGATAGCCTCAAACTAGACTTAGCGTAATGTACTGAAAAAACTATCTAAATCCTTTATTAAGATGGAATTCACTAAGAGACTGCTGAGATTAATTGTCTCATCACTAAATTATTGTTTTTACAGGACAATACCTGATTTGATCGGGACTTTTGTAACAAATAATTAATATAATTGTCCGAGAATGCCGGATAATACTTACAGAGATTAAGCTATAATGGCTGAAATGCTTACATTATATAGTTATGATAGATGTTAAAGAAGTTTTACAATTTGCTGATGAGTTAGTTTTTGTTCAAACGGGAAAACACTTAGATGATATTCAGGACACTGTAATTAAGGGTGTTTGGCAAGGACAGACTTATGAGAAAATTGCAAAACAATGTCACCGCAGTGAAAGTCATGTGAGAGATGTAGGTTATAAACTTTGGCAAGTGTTTTCGGAACAATTAGATGAAGATATTAATAAATATAATTTTCGTTCTACATTCCAAAGATTACATATCCAATCATCTCAAAATCGAAATATTTGTCATATAAATGGTAGTAATCATCATTTTCATTTTAATCCACAAATTTTATATAATACAAAGCAGGATAATCAAGAAAATATAACTAAAAATCAATCTCAAACATCCTCTCACGATTTAACCATAGCTCCAAAAATTACCCACTTCTACGGAAGAGAAACCGAACTACAAACGCTATCCCATTGGTTAACCAATCAAAATAACCGTCTTGTCTCAATTCTAGGATTACCTGGAATTGGTAAAACCACCCTCGTCAAACATTTCATTGATCTAAATTTACAACAATTTGATCTAGTCATATGGAAAAATATTAAACTCTCTCATTCCTTAGATAACATCCTCACAGAAATATTCATATTTACCAATCCAGATTATATTGAAACTGACAATAAACTAACTCAATTTTTCAATCTTTTACGTCAAAAAAGATGTTTGATTATCATTGATGATATACAAGACATCTTCAGTACAGGACAAGTTGCAGGAAAATATAAACCTGAATATAAAGACTACAAAACATTTTTCGCAAAAATAACAGAAATTGAACATCAAAGTAGTTTAATTTTAATCAGTCAAGAAAAATGCCAAGAAATGATTTGCATTGACGAAGAATCATATCCTGTTAAATGCTTAGAATTACAAGATTTAGATACTACTGATATTTTGAAAACTCAGAAATTAAAAGATGAGGAAAATTGGTCAAATCTAATAAAGTTATATGAAGGTAATCCAGTCTATTTACAAGATATTTCTAGTTTAATTAGAAATATTTTCCAAGGTAAGATATCAGATTTTTTAAGTGAAGGATTGCTGTTGACAGAGAATATGAAATATCAATTAAGTGAACTATTTAATAGACTATCAACAGTAGAACAACAGATAGTTTTAGAAATGAGTAAATCTAATCAACCTGTGAATAGAGAACAATTAAGAGAAAGTTTATCTTTATCTTCTATGGAATTAATTAATGGTTTACAGTCTTTAAAGAGGCGCTATTTAGTTACAACTATAGAAAGTGATAAAACATTGTTTATTTTATCTCCTGTTTTTAGGGAATATGTTATAATAACTCCTTGAGTTAGTGATATTCTGTGTAGATATCACATCCCAAATATTCAATGATAAAATCAAGAAAATTAAAGATAATTTACCAATGACAACTACACTAGTTAAACCGTCCCAATTACTACCTGAAGGAATTTGCATCAAGCATATCAACAACCTCATGCTATTCAAATTTACCGATAAGCTAGGTGAACGGATGCAAGAACTGCTTGATAAAAACAAATTAGATACCCTCACCCCAGAGGAAGCAATAGCACTAGAGGCAATAGGGAAACTTGACGATATCTTCAGTTATATTAACGCTGCTGTTGCTGCCCAAGACTAACACACCATACTATTTAGTCTATAAAATCAACCCACAAAAAGTTATCAAATTTAACCAAATCACCAAACATCACAAATTTACAACCATCTCAAAATCAGATATAATAAGACCTTTACTACTTGCAGTTATCCACAAACAATGTTATTATAAAACATAATAAATTGCATTTAATCTAAAAATTAAACTCTCATAATTCCCCAACCAAAAAACCTCAAATTACCGCACCTTTCCACCAACATAATCAAGTTCGGAGTAATCCCAAGAGTGCATTTGACGGAAAGGAAGACCCATTTTTTGGAAAACATACTTCTCTTTCACACCGGAAGCAACTAAGTCAGGCTTCAATGCTTTGATGAATTCTTCAAATTCGTAAGCGGTAACGTCGTCATAAACGATAGTTCCGTTTTCAATGTAGTGAGTAGTACGTTTATAGTCGTCACTGTGAGCGAACTCATAACCAGTGCCAATCATCTTCATTCCCAAATCTTGGAAAGCGGGAACAACGTGACGGGGACGTAAACCACCAACCATCATTGCAACTGTCTTACCTTCCAAACGGGGGCGATATTGACTAACGATCGCATCCATGGTAGGTTGGTACTTAGCAATTACTTTTTCAGCATTTGCCTGAATCTTCGCGTCAAACTTAGAAGCGATTTCGCGTAAAGATTCAGCAATTTTGGTAGGACCAAAGAAGTTATATTCTAACCAGGGTATACCATAAGCTTCTTCCATGTGACGGCTGATGTAGTTCATCGAGCGGTAACAGTGGATGAGGTTCATCTTCACGTTGGGGGTCATCAACATTTCGTTGATTGTACCGTCACCAGACCATTGAGCAACAACGCGCAAACCGATTTCTTCTAACAAAATCCGGCTGGCCCAAGCATCACCACCGATGTTGTAGTCACCAATGATGGCTACGTCATAAGGAGTGCCTTCAAACTTCAATGTACCGTCTTTCTTACCTTGATCTGCTTTGGGGAATACCCAGTCACGAATCATGTCGTTAGCGATGTGGTGTCCTAAAGACTGAGACACACCACGGAAACCTTCGCAACGGACGGGAATAACTGGCTTACCGATGGTTTTGGATGTCTTTCTAGCTACTGCTTCGATGTCATCCCCAATCAAACCGATAGGACATTCAGATTGAATAGAAACCCCACGATTCAAGGGGAATAATACATCTAATTCTTCAATTAATTTAGTCAGTTTCTTGTCACCACCAAACACGATATCGCGTTCTTGGAAGTCGGAGGTGAAGTGCATAGTACCAAAGGTATCAATACCTGTTGTACCTAAGTAGTAGTTACGACGACCAGACCAAGACCAGTAACCGCAACCTACGGGACCGTGACTGATGTGGATCATGTCCTTGATAGGACCCCAAACCACACCTTTAGAACCTGCGTAAGCACAACCACGAGCGGTCATTACACCAGGTAAGGATTTGATGTTAGATTTAACACCACAATCAGCCTTACCTTCTTCAAATACGTTTAAATGCTTCTCACGCTTTTTAGCAGCTTTTTCGGGGTAAGCTTTGAGAACTTCTTTAACTAGTTCTTTTCTTTGTTCAACAATCTTCTTGTCGTCGGTCGAAGTCATTGTTAATCTCTCTTGCTCCTAAAGGAACGGAAATAGGGATGAGGTGTTTGGGGACATGAAGTCCCCTGTAGCGATAGGGAAATGTTGGTCAAAGGTGAGAGCTTTTGATGTGCTGCTCTCTGCCTTTTTCCTGGTACTAGAAAATTCTTTCTTAGCAGTGAATTATGCTGTTTTACCAACTAATTTTGCAGCATTTTCTTCGCTTTCAAGAATACCGAACTCAATCAACAATTCTTCCAACTCTTCCATTTCGATAGGTGTAGGGATAGTGAGGTTAGTGTTGTTGATGATCTTCTTAGCTAGTGCGCGGTATTCGTTAGCTTGTTTGCTTTCTGGTGCATACTCGTTCACTGTCATCCGACGTAGTTCAGCGTGTTGAACTATATTGTCGCGGGGAACGAAGTGAATCATTTGAGTGTTCAAACGTGCAGCCAAGGTTTCAATTAATTCGATTTCTCGGTCTGTGTTACGGCTGTTACAGATCAAACCACCTAAACGAACTCCACCGGAGTGAGCATATTTAAGTACACCACGAGCGATGTTGTTTGCAGCATACATCGCCATCATTTCACCTGATGTAACGATGTAGATTTCTTGTGCTTTACCTTCACGGATAGGCATAGCAAATCCACCGCATACAACGTCACCCAATACGTCGTAAGATACGAAATCTAAGTCTGTGTAAGCACCGTTTTCTTCTAGGAAGTTAATAGCGGTGATAATACCACGACCGGCGCAACCTACACCGGGTTCTGGACCACCGGATTCCACGCATTTAACGTCGCGGAAACCTTTGAGCATTACTTCATGAAGTTCTAGGTCTTCAACAGATCCTCTTTCAGCAGCCAAGTGAAGAACGGTTGTTTGAGCCTTGGAGTGAAGCATCAAACGGGTAGAGTTATATTAACAATATGGGCAGTATGAGGAATGATCATGAAAGCAGGTTATGTGAGGGTTTCCACCCGTGAACAGGATGAAGGTAATGCTTTGGAGCAACAAACAGCACGAGTAGAAAGGGCTGGTGCTATTGTCATCTTCTCAGATGTTGAGTCCGGGCGCAGCGACAAGAGGAAAGAATTTAATAAAATGATTGCTCAGTGCAAACAAGGCAAAATCACCGAAGTCATCTGCACTAGAATTGACCGACTAGGACGCAGCGTGGTGGGGATTCACAAGGCGATCGCCATCTTTGAGGAGTACAAAGTCAAACTCACGGTTTTGGATGCCCCCGTTGACCCAACTTCCCCCTTTGGGTGGTTTTCTGTGAATCAGATGGCTGGTTTGGCTGAATTTGAATCTAGGCTACTTGCTAATCGGATCAAAAATGGCATGAACTTTTTTAGAGAGCAGAAAAAGGCTTCTCCCCGTCCACCTTTTGGGTATTGTCGCGTGGATGAAAAGTATGCTCCTGATTTATCTGAGATGAATGGAATTAGTAAATGGGCGATCGCTCACAAGATGATTGAATATTTCCTCGGTGATGGGGCTACATTGAGGAGTACGGGTCAATATTTACTGCAAACTTATCATCTCAAGTGGACTGCTGCCGGACTGCGTTACTGGCTTTTAAACCCTGTACTGAGAGGCTGTACCGCCTACAATATCAAAGACAATTTAAATAAACCTGAGAATTGGGATATTCATGAAGATACTCACCAACCTTTAATTAGTGAAAATATCTTCAAACGGATAGTTGCAAAACTTGACGAGAATAAATCTAAATACAGCTACGGTAGAGAAAAAAAGGAAACAGAGATTTTCCCACTAGCGGGGCAGATTATTTGCGCTGACTGCGGCTATAAATGTTTTTGTAAGAAACGAAATTCGACATATAGAGTTCGCTGCAAAAAACATGAAAACATGGGAAATAATTTTTGTAGTAACAAAATTAGCACTTATCTACCAGATATTATTTTAACGGTAGATCAAACCTTAGTAGAACGGCACAGGGAAATTAAGGAATATGCAATTACAAATTCAAATGTGGAAACACAGGATAGCCCGGAATTGATTGCTAGACAAGAGCAACTAAAATCATTGAGACTTTTACCTAAAAACCCAATAATTCAAGATGCCATTGACCAAACAATTTTAGAGATTAATAAAATTAAACAAAAAGAAACCGTAGTCAATAAAATCAACAGCGAACTATTTGATATTCTTGCGTTTTGTTGTAGCAAGATTAATTTTTGGGATGAAACACCCTGGGCAGATAAATCTTTAATATATAAAGAATTAATTGATTACGTAAAAGTTGCCAATGGTGAAATCAAAGAAGTCAAGCTGCGGGTTTGAGCAGCCCTTGAAGTTCTACTTCAAATTCTTCTTCTGATAATAACATTAATCTCTTTCTGGTATAAGGATCTAAATACCGAATCCTATACCATTTTTTAGAGACACGAATCAATACTTGAGTCGCTGTTTCCTGCATATCATAATAGGTGAAGTCTTGTAACTAGTTTAGCTATTTTTTGATATTTTTGTCTGTTTATGATGAACAAATTTATTATTCAGACACAAAATCAAATATCAAATCAAGTTTTGTGTTTTTCAAGAATCAAGAATCTCATATTGTTTTGTATGAATTATTTATCAGTATTCTCTGATTCTAAACTATTCCTTAACCACCGTTGGTAATGTGTCTGTATCCTGCACAGTCAGGGGAAATTTTTTAACGTAGTTGCCATTACGGTTAGCTTTGTAATCAGCAATCATTTCTAAGGCTTTACTAGCGGACAAGAGTAATTTAATTCCATAGCGATGTCGGAATATCAAATCAATTAATTCATGACAGTGAGCTTTTAACTCTTGTCTGTGCCTCATTAATTCATAAGAACTTCCGGTAAGTGGGAAACTCAGTCACTTTAGTGCTGAGAGGGAAACGACACGGGCAGTTCGACAAGCTCACTGACCACGGTTTTAACCGCATTGAATCTTTCAATTTGAGTAACTATAGCCGTCTTTTTTATGGACACAAATACAGTTTTTGTAACCAATACCTTGAACTAACTCTTTCTTAGTGGAAATATTGAAACTGCCAGTAGTTCTAACAGTCGCCCTTTCCATTACCATAGGCGATCGCTCTCATAATTACCATAATTACCATAACTCCCCACTCAAAACAAACTCAACTGCTTTCCTACATCACCTTGAGGCTCAACAACCGAAAGTTTCGGAATGGATGCTTATTTCACCCCTTGACTGAAAACAATGGGATATAAGTCCTGTCCTTTGAGGAGAGCGAAAATTTTCTCTCTCATTAAACCGCTTAGGCGACTGCTCTGCCATAAACTTCTTCCAACAGACAAATTAATTCATCTACTTGGGAGGAGGTAAATAATTCATCGGGTCCCTGCGGAGTGATATCGGTAAATGGAGATTCATAGAGAAGCGCCGCATCCATGACACCGTGTTCTGTGAGGTAGTCAATGATCATATTCACAAACTCTATCTGATTAGCATTCAGCTTTTTGTCAGATATAAAACAAGCTAGTTCTTGTTTGGCTACTTCCCTATCTAGTCCTACTAGAGAACGAACAAATAAGCCTAACCCCTGTGACTCTTCTTTAGCGCGGATAATATCTTCTGTTTCCCCAATACCACTTTCTGCTAATATGCTTTCTAGTTCTGATAGATCCGATGGAGTTAGTTGTTTATTCGTTCTGAGTTTGAAAATAACTATATTATCCTGATGCGATCGCAAAAACGCCCGTGCTTTAGCGCGAAACTTCTCAAAATTATCAGATGATGTAAAACCAGGTAACTCTACTACAATTTCCTCACCCATTTCATCCTCAAAATCAGTGTAAATAGGTATACGTCTTTGTTTCTCAATCAGCTTGACTAAACCCCGCAAGCGTTTCCGTAGTACCTCTATCATGGGTAATGTTACATCTTCCCACCATTCGTCGGTTTGTATATCCTGAATTAGAAGTAATTGTTGCTGTACTAAGGGAATGGCTGATTTTTCTTCAAGTAACCCAGCAAGTGACTTTATTTGTTCTCGTAAATGTTTAACGCTGGAGTGAGAGCGCAATATCGCTAATTGTAACTTCAATACCAAAATATCAAATCGTTTTATCTCTTCTGCTTCTGTCTCCAATTGAGAAGGTAAACCGGCTATTTCTTGGTTGAGAGTAATAAAATCTTCATCTGATAGAGATTGCCATGATTTAGAGTTAGCATATTGTTCAACAAATCGGCGCTTAGGACGAACCACGAAGTTTTCGCTATTCATAGCTGCAACTTCTGTATAGAGTAAATTGGCTAATTTACTACGCAGTTCAGCATTGGTTTTTGGTTCTTCAAAGTTATCTTCAAATTTGCTCCCTTCGACTTCGCTCAGGGAGCGGGGTTGGGGTGAAATATTATCTAACTCCGCAATTAGATCCAAGCGGGTAGTAAATAACTGTTTATTTAGAGATTTACCGATAGGTGCATCAGTCGTTTCTGGGTTATGCTTGAAGAACTCTAAATTTTGGCAATAGTCGAATAAATAGAAAAATTGTTTATCTTGCCCTATACCAAATAAATCCTCACAACGACGAGTTCCCCGTCCTAGCATTTGCCAGAATTTAGTTTTAGAACGAACCAATTTAAACATGACTAAATTTACTACTTCTGGCACATCTATTCCCGTGTCCAGCATATCCACAGAAATAGCAATATGGGGCTGTTTATCTTTTTTAGAAAAGTCATCTATTAGAGATTGGGCATATTTAGTTTCAAAGGTAATAATCCGAGCAAATTCACCTTTGAATTGGGGATAGTTAGCATCAAAACGTTCTGCGATAAATTTAGCATGATCTTGATTTTTAGCAAAGATAATTGTTTTACCTAAAATATCCCCACCGGCAACTTTTAAACCCCTAGTCATTAAACCCACATTCCGCACCCCAAAATGTTACAGAGGGAAATTACGGAGATGAAAATCAAAGGGAGCATCAAAACAAACAGATAAAGTGAAAAAAGGCATTTGAGAAACAGTAAATCACCAAAAATGTCATCAAAATCTAT
>NZ_JAQMTJ010000293.1:0-5022 GCF_028330815.1 Dolichospermum lemmermannii CS-548 | reverse complement strand
TACCAATTACCAATTACCAATTACCAATTACCAATTACCAATTACCAATTACCAATTACCAATTACCAATTACCAATTTATGCAAATATTAACAATCTTACCAAGTGCCTTATTACTAGCAGTTACTCCCTTAATTAGCAATATCAATCCTGTTATTGCTCAACAAAATCTTACTAATTGTCAACCACCAAATGCGGGAGAATATTTATTATTAGTAGTAAGTCCCACAACTGAAAATCAAAAGCAGTTGCGTAGTGCATTACCGACTGAATTAAAAACAGTTACTTGCAAATATAATAATCAAACAGTAACGCGAATTGGTGGGTTTAAAAATATTGATGATGCCAATCGCTGGGCAAGGTATATTCAGAATATAGTTGGTTTATCTGCCATTATCACCACTCGCGCTACACAACAAGCACCTCAACAAGCACCTCAACAAGCACCAAAATTACCAACTTCAAAAATCACCTATAACCCCAAAATATTAGGGGAAGGTTATGCAATTCTGGTTGATTATTTTAACCGTCCAGAAATGGTTAGTAGCTTGCAAAAATCCGTAGAAGGTAATGTGGGTTTTGTCTCCTATGGACAACGCCCTTACCTGTTGGCAGTTTATACTACCAATCAAAAGGAAGCATATAACACATTGCAAAAACTCAGCGAAAGCGGATTTGTAGCCATATTAGCAGATGGTCGCAAAGTAGTGTTACTGCGCTCAACCGTCCGTTGATGGTTATCCGTTGTTTGTTAACTAATGACTAATGACTAATGACCAATGACTAATGACCAATGACCAATGACCAATGACCAATGACCAATGACCAATAACTAATAACTAATAAACAGCCCGCGCTAACCAAGAAATAGCTACACCTAAAACTGAACCAGCGATAACTTGAACTGGTGTATGTCCTAATAATTCCTTGAGACGGTCTTGAAAAAAGTCCGGTTTTTCATGGAATAATTCATCAATCATTTGATTGAGGATTTTTGCTTGCTTACCAGCAGCTTGACGCACTCCAGCGGCATCATACATAACGATGATAGCAAAAACTGTAGCTAGAGCAAATTCTGGAGATGCCCAACCTAAAGTTTGGCCAACGCCGTCTGCTAGGGCTGTTACTAGGGCTGAATGGGCGCTGGGCATACCTCCAGTAGTTACTAAAACACGCACGTTTAATTTACGATGTTTGACTAACTCAACGATAAGCTTTAATCCTTGAGCTACAAAACAAGCTACAAGCGCAACCAGCAGCACCCGGTTGTTAACAATTTCGCCTATGTCCTGCATGGTATTTTGGTGAAGTTAGTAAGTGTAAGCAGTGATTGTATGGAGGAAAAACGGCAGTAGAAGCCAAAATTTAGTTAAAATCCACAATTGGGCTTAGTTATTGCGGCTGATGATAAAGTGAGCGAGCGCTTGCAAAGGAATGGCTTTTTCACCATAGGATGCTAATTCAGTACAAGCTTCAGCAACTAGGTGTTGGGCTTTAGCGCGAGATTCTTCAATTCCCCACAGACTAGGATAGGTGACTTTCTTGGCTGTGAGATCCTTACCAGCGGTTTTACCTAACTGCTCTTGGGTAGCAGTGATATCCAGAATATCATCAATGATTTGGAAAGCCAGACCGATATTTTGAGAATAACGAGTTAATTTTTGCACATCTTCGGCAGATGCACCAGCAATAATTCCCCCACAAACTACACAAGCTTCTAACAAAGCTGCGGTTTTATGATTATGAATAAAATTCAGGGTTTCTAAGGAAATATCTGACTTACCTTCCGATTCCAAATCTACCACTTGACCACCGACTAAGCCAGCCGCACCCAAGGCTTTACCGAGGCGAATGATGACTTGTAAAACTCTATCCCTAGGTACATTTGTAGGAGTTTGGGCGGCTACGTGTTCAAAGGCTAAAGCCAATAAACCATCTCCTGCCAAAATAGCCACATCTTCACCATAAACTTTATGATTTGTGAGTTTACCGCGACGATAATCATCATTATCCATGGCGGGTAAATCATCATGAATCAATGACATGGTGTGGATCATTTCTACAGCACAGGCTGTAGCCATAGCCATTTCTATTGTGCCACCAATCATGTCAGCAGTCGCCAGACAGAGAATAGGACGAACTCGTTTACCTCCAGCTAAGAGAGAATAGCGCATGGCTTCATAAATCTTTTCTGGATAAACGACGGTAATGGAATTATCCAAAGCTTGTTCGCAAAGCTGTTGTCGTTCTTTGAGATAGATAGCGAGGTTAAAACTAGCCGACTCTGATTTTTTTGGGGTTTCCAATCTTTTATCCGTTGCTACCATGCTTTGTATTCCTCTTGACTGTTCAAAATATTGGGCTGTTTGTGATCTGTGTACCAATTTTACGGGGCTTTGGGGCGGAAACACTCACAAAAATTATTTCTCAGTTGCCTGTGGTTTGTAAATAGCTAGAAACAGTATTTTGCAATAACATGGCTACTGTCATTGGACCGATACCACCAGGAACAGGAGTAATATATTCTGCCACATTAGCGATCGCTTCAAACTGAACATCACCAACTAACCGACTTTTACCATTGCTATCTGTAACCCGGTTTATTCCCACATCTACCACAACTGCGCCCGGTTTTACCATCTGGGCATTAATCATTCCCGGAATCCCGGTGGCAGCAATGAGAATATCCGCATCTTTGGTAATATCTTGTAAATCCTGGGTTTTGGAATGGGCAATTGTGACTGTGGCATTAGCTGCCAATAACATCAAAGCCATCGGTTTCCCTACTAAAATACTCCGTCCTACGACTACGGCTTTTTTGCCCTGTAAAGGAATTCTATATTCTGCTAACAATCGCATCACACCGGCAGGAGTACAACTCCGTAAACCGGTTTCACCTCGTACCAGTCTTCCTAAGTTCACAGGGTGGAGTCCGTCAGCGTCTTTATCCGGGGCAATTTGATGTAGTAGACTGACAGCATCTAAATGATTGGGAAGGGGTAGCTGGACTAAAATCCCATCTACTTGATCATCTGCGTTGAGTTGGGCAATTACTTCCTCTAGTTCGGTTTGGCTGGTTTCGGGAGGAAAGTGTTTACCAAAAGAGGTAATTCCGACTTTGGCACAGGATTTTTCTTTGTTGCGAACATAAGCGGCTGATGCGGGGTTATCTCCCACCATTAATACCGCTAATCCAGGCGATCGCCCAATTTTACCTTGTAATTTGCTAATTGTCTCACTAAGTTCTTGCTGAATTTTATCGGCTAATGCTTTACCATCAAGGATTTTCGCAGTTTGTTTCATAAGGGAATAGGTGACAGGTGACGGGTGACAGGTGACAGAATAAGAGCTAAAAGCGAAGATAAATATTTTCTATTAAACCTCGTCCATTTTGAAACCCGGAGTAGTGCGGGCATCTTGCCCGCTACTACCCCCCAGGGAGCAAGATGCTCCCACTACTTTTACAGCAGCTACTACCCCCAGGGAGCAAGATGCTCCCACTACTTTTACAGCAGCTACTACCCCCAGGGAGCAAGATGCTCCCACTACTTTTACAGCAGTTTTCGATCAAACCCACTACAAAAATAAATCGTATAACGAAGTTTAGTAATGGGTTTAACCCTTTCCATCTGTAGCACGTTTGATGACAATTTGCTGTAAAACTATGGTTTTCAACCTAAACGGGGTTTAGCTCCTTTATTTGCTCCACCTATCAGCATCTCCATTTTCTCATTTTCCCAGTCCCCTAAAATTTAATTTTTAAAGTAAAATACTTACTTGCTTGATTCACCAATTGTCAAAATAGTAAATTGTGTGAATATAAGCTAAATCGCATACTACAACCAGCTATCCATCGTGCAAGATACCGACTCTATGAATGACATTGCTGCTGCACTCCAACAGCCAGCAGATTTAGACTTTGCATTACCTGATCCAGAAGATGAACAAATTCCTGAGTCCGACTTTTTACAACAACTTGATGTAGCATGGCAGGTATGCGATCGCTTTGATTTACAAACAGAAATTTGGCGTGGTCGCATTTTACGCGCTATCCGTGACCGAGAGAAAAAGGGCGGAGATGGACGCGGTGCGGGTTTTCTTAAATGGCTCAAAGAACGCGAAATCAGTAAGACTCAAGCCTATAGTTGGATTCAATTAGCCAATAGTGCTGATACCTTGATATCAGATGGCAAACTGAACCCAGATACGGTTAATAACTTTAGTAAACGGGCATTTGTAGAAACCGCCAAAGCGTCTCCAGAAGTACAACAGATGGTCAGTGAAGCTGCGGAGAAAGGCGATCGCATTACCCGCAGAGAAGTCCGTCAACTCAGTGACGAATGGACAGCCATGTCCTCCGATTTATTACCAGAAGAAGTTAGGGAAAAAGCCGCAGATAACAGTCTGCCACCGCGCTACATTGCCCCTCTGGTCAAGGAAATGGAAAAACTGCCCGAATTGCACCAAAAGGCGTTACAAAGGGATATAGCCGCCAATCCTGACGTTGATACTGTTAAACAAGCTACCTCAGAAGCCCGACAATTAGCCAAATATCTCAAATCTGCGGCCCAAGTGCAAGCGTTAATAGCGGAAGATGTAGATATTGAAACTGCACTAGAAGAAGCGCAAAGAGTCGGTTGTTTAAGTATTGCTGCTGACTTGGTAAATCAAGCATCGCAAATTGAACAAACCATTGGCAAATTGTATATGACCTGGAAAAAAATTAGTAGTTTAGCGGACAGGTTATATGTGGATACTGGTGCAAGTACGCCCAATTTGCGATCGCTCCTCACCTGCATAGAACCCCTCGGTGGCGAAATCATGGAACTGCAATTAAGCGGTACAACAGAACACACTATCCGCTTACAAATTCAGGAAACGAGTTAAGTAATAGGTAATGGGTAATTGGTAATTGGAGATTGGTGATTGGTAATTGGTAATTGGTAATTGGTAATTGGTAATTGGTAATTGGTAATTGGTAATTGGTAATTAGTCAAACTCTTTCCCAGTCCCCAACTTCCCC
>NZ_JAQMTJ010000292.1:0-9813 GCF_028330815.1 Dolichospermum lemmermannii CS-548 | reverse complement strand
TAAGTAAGTAGACGAAAATAAATCAAAGTATATTAAGTAATGTAAAAAATCTGGAGATGATTTCGTAGTGAGGGCTTCAGCCCTCAAATGAGGAATAAATTCCTCACTACAAACTTTGAATTATTCAAGCCGTTCTACTTACCTGTTGGTAAATCACTACTAACAATTTTCGGAGGTTGTCCTACATAAATCCCCCCCAAATTTCCTTGTCCCAATAAATCGGGAAGGTTGAGAAAAGCCATCCAATTATTAGTTTTTACACTCCCTGATTGTCCAGGTATACGAGAAGTCGTAAAACCACCCCAACCACCAATTGTCAACTTAGGATTAACCTGCCAAGATGCAGTAGCACCAAAAGCATCAGTTGTGAGAGGACTATTACCTGTAAGTGTATAAGCCAATAAATCATCACCAATTCCAGTTCCTAAAAATCCTGTAGTCGAGTAGGAATTAATATAATTTAGTGCTAAATTAATGTTATTAGTAGGAGCAAAATTTAATTGTACTCCGGTGGCATTTCCTCCATTAAATAATCCGGCATTTTGGCTATTATCGGCGGGTTTACTTGCTGTATAAACTGCTTGTAAACTAATTCGTTTATTCATTTGCCAATCAAAGCCTAAACCACCTGTACCATTACCAATTGCTAAAATTGGGTTACGTTGAGCAAAGGCAGAAATTGGACCTTTACCTGCACTTTCTATCCGGTTTGCTCCCCGAAAAGTGTTGATAGGATTAACCCCTGCTGGACCAACGATTACTGCTACTTTATCACCTACTAAAAACCGATAATTGAGGTCAGTTAAAACTAAGCTATTATCTGTATTACCTTCATAAGCTAATCGGGTATCGTTGGTGATTCGGGGGGCATTGAAACTAGCTGTACCCCCATTACCAGCTTGTAATCCTGTTACTAAAAAGCTGCGGTTTTTAAATTGGGTAAGTAGTGTTAGTTGAAGATTACTAATAACGTTAATTTTTGTCCCGTTATCTATTGTTTCTTTAATCCCATCTTTTGGTGACAAATCTGCACTATTTTCACTCCGTCCTTGAATACCAAAAATTGCTTGTCCAAATAGTTTGGTAGTTGTGGAAAATTGATTTGCTTCTAGTTCTGTGGTTTTTGCCTCTAAAGTATCTACTTTTCCCCGGAGTGTGGCTAATTCAGCAGCAAATTCTTCTCCTAATTTTTGTAATTTACTAAAATCTTCTTTTGTGACTGCGTTACTTGTGCTTGTGGCTATTAATTTATTAACTCTATCCAAACAAGCATTTAAACCAGCAGCGAATTCATAGCGCGTTAAAGCTCGATTTCCTCGGAAAGTTCCATTGGGATATCCAGCAATGCAAGCATATCGTTCAACTAGAGATTGTAAAGCCTGAAATGCCCAATCTGTGGGTTCTACATCTCTTAATTGAGAAACTGATGTAACTTGTTCTATCTCTGATGAATCAACATTTTCGCCATTAGCTATAGCATGACTAAATAAGGCATAAGTTAAATTAACTACAGATACCAGTAATATTCTTGTTATTAACTTGATCATCTTTGCTTGCACACCACACATTAATAAGTGATGATAGATTAATGTTTTTATTTTCGCAATGCTTATGCAATATCAGAGACAAAATAAGATAATTTTGGTTGTTTTTGCCTTGAACCAACTAGAAACAATTAAGCTATGATGAAGTTAATTTGTACTATTTTGTTTCAAATTGTTTAAAATCTTGCCAAAAGTCCGCTTCTAATGCCTTTGGTAACATCATAACCCAGTCTATAAAGCGGTAAAGGTTACGAATATCCTTTTCTGGCATTGTTCATACAATGCCGTGCCGTCAATGGCACAATCTTTCACTATGTGTAGGCCTTTACAAGAACTGATACCAAAAATATGTCGTTTTGATATTTTAGGATTATAGTTATAGAACCAACTCTTAGTGCGTCTGACAATGGTTCTTACCAATCCACTATATACTACAGACTGCGGTGCGGCTTATCTTGGTGATTCCCTACAATTGCTGGATCAACTGGAATCTGACTCAATAGATTTAGTGCTGACATCACCACCTTTTGCCTTGCAACGCAAAAAGGCTTATGGCAATGTAGAGCAGGAAGATTATGTTGATTGGTTGCTTGAGTTTTCCAAAAAAGTTTATCGAGTTCTGAATTCAACTGGTAGTTTCGTACTTGATTTAGGTGGAGCTTATGAAAGTAAACGTCCAGTTCGCTCTCTCTATAACTATCGGGTTTTAATTAAACTTTGTGATGAATTGGGATTTAGACTGGCTGAAGAATTTTTTTGGTATAACCCAGCTAAACTACCTTCACCAATTGAGTGGGTTAATAAGCGAAAAATTCGAGCAAAGGACTCTGTAAATACCGTCTGGTGGCTCTCAAAAACTGATCATCCTAAAGCAAATGTTAGTAATGTTTTAGTCCCTTACTCTGAGCGAATGAAGAAGCTACAGGCAGATCCTCAAAAATACTATACACCGAAAGAAAGACCTTCAGGCCATGATATCAGTAAGAATTTTGCTACTGATAATGGTGGTGCTATACCATCAAATTTGTTAGAGATTGCAAATACTGAAAGTAATTCTAGTTATATTCAATTATGTAAATCTATTTCCATACCCCCTCATCCAGCGAGATTTCCTCAAAAGTTGCCAATGTTTTTCATTAAATTTTTGACTGATCCTGGAGATAAAGTTGTAGATATATTTGCAGGCTCAAATACTACAGGTTTTGTAGCTGAACAGCTAGAAAGAAGTTGGATGGCTTTTGAAAAAGAAGCATCTTATTTAGCATCTTCAGCTTTCCGGTTTCTAGATAAAACTCAAAGCTCGAAGGATGTTCTGACTCTTTATGAATGTCTTCTTGCTCAAAAAGAATCTGTTTGTTTAACTACTTCAAAGCAATTATCTCTGAAATTATGAAGGTTACTTCAAATTGGCAAATTTTCTGGAATTGTTTGTTAATTCTGTTTAGGATAAACCAACTCACCTTCTTTTTCTATTAAACTTAAAGGGATTTTAGGGTTATTAATAGATTCCATTCCTCCACGTATTCTAGATTCCCAGTAACTGAACTTAGTTTCAAGTGAAGTAGGGTCAACTCTGTATATAGCTTTTAATAAAATTCCTTCATAAACAGCAATATACCAAGCTTTTACAGCACGATATTTGGCTAAGATATCAAGGTTAAGATGATGATTTGTGGTGACACTTTTACTTAAAAGTTTATTAATTGTTTTTAATTCATATTCATTTTTTTCTGCATCAATTGCATCATTTCCTTCACGTCCAGGTGATATCCGCAAACCAAGTAAGATTAAAACTTGAAGAACTTTCCCTCCATTGTCTTGAAAAACATCATTAATACCATACTCATTTGCCAGACTCTGTAATTCCTGAATAGCCCCAAGTGCTGTCTGTAATCGTTCTAAATCTGAACGGCGCTCTTTAGTTGTGTTAACTGCTTCCTTAACAGGTTCAACAAGAGAGGGAAGAACTACCGGAGTTTGTAATTCAGTGAGAAAGTTTGTACTGATATCTGTTTGGGGTGTGACATTCATTAAGTATGGTACTGACACTTTCAGGGCTTCAGCAATATCTAAAATTGTTTCAAAAGACGGAGCGCGTTCACCTCGTTCTATGTAGCTAATATGCTCAACGGATTTATCAATATCCTCTGCTAACTGCTCTTGTGTAATACCTCTGTCTTTGCGAAGGGCTTGGACTCTATCACCAAAAAGCTGTTTAACTTCTTTATATCTTTCAAAACTCATAAAAACTAAAACGAACTAAAAGTACGTCTTGAATCTTATACAAAGCATCAAAATGTGAAAACGAACTAAAAGTACGTTTATGCTTAGAGTTCAATTAACTACCTAAATTGGGTTAGTATTTGAACAAATTTTATTTACTACTTGCTTAATTCTGAAAGTTACAGAATAGGTATCTCAGATAATATTAGGTTTATTTAATCCTAGAAAAGCCTAATTCACCTAATTTCAACAACAAGCATAGGTGTACAAAATCTTAGAAAAATCTAACCGTTTCAATGCAGAAGGCTGAATAAAAAAGTTACCAACTCCCTCATCTCCCCACATGATTGAATGCTCATCATCAGAGTTCATTTGTAATAGCAGAAAATCATAACCTTCCTCCTCCTGCAAATCTGCACGATCATCATTTTGCACAAATGCGGGATATCCTCCTAAACAGTGTCCTCCTAATGATTCCTCATATTTTTCTTCATACTCATTGATAAAATCATCTACAAGTTCTTCTAAAGAATTTTCCATTGCTTTAGTTAAATTACTTTGTTGAAAAATGGGAAAATGGCTTTTAACTAAGTTTCTAAACCGATAATCTGATGCACTCATGGGAGTTGATTTAATAGCGAAATTCAAACCCAGACAGTCTAATAATGGCAAACCTATTCCTGGAGGTAAAAAATCAAAATTATCTAGAAGATTATCAATATTTAAATCTGGTTCTGGAAAGTAAATAACTCGAAAGGTAGTTTGTTTTAATTGGGGATATTCTTCAATTCCATAAGCTGTTTGACCTGATGCTTCAATATAAAACTGAAGAATCCCTTTTTCTGGTAAATCTTCTAAATTCGGCGTTTCCGAAAAGTTGATTTGTGCTAAAAGATGGAGGGGTGTACCATCTGGGGCTTCAGGATAGGTCGTATTTTTAGGAAGGTAGGGTAAACCACCAAATTTACTTTGCCATAGGGTAGTTTCTGTTGTTGAAGATGGAGTAATTTCTATATAAGGTTTGATAATGGCATTGGCAAATTCATCTACTTGATTTTTTAATTCTAAGAACATTCCATACAATTCATCTGGAGTGAAATCTTTGTTATTTTCGTCTACGGTCACAGATTCGATATCATACCAACCGTGTGTGAGTAATTCTTGAATACTTTCATTAAAAAAAGCTTCGGCTTCGGCTTCAGAAGAGAATTTATGCAGTTCTTGATAATGGGTAACATTACAGCCGTCTAGATGAATGGAAGTCCTGAGAGAACTTAATCTAAATATTTTATTGCATTTCATGATAATTAATCTTAGATGTGATAATGAATGATATTGGTAATATTTGAAAAGTCTTTCTTTTATTTGTAGTATGTCTTATTCTAGCGTTAATATACAAGATGATATATCTACTACCAAACGTCTATTTTTCAACCATTGACGACCAAGTAAAATTTCCGGTAATCCTTGTCCCACATGGACAGGAATATTAAAATATTGTCCATCAATTTGTACTTTTCCTAAATAGATTTCAAATTCCGCATCACCCTGGGCTGTTACCATTGTTTGTTGTTCTAAATATATCCACCCAAGTGCTTCTATGTCCTGGTTGTTGATTGCTAACCACCAAGAAAACCCTGTATCCAAAAGAGCTTCTACTGATAGTTCTAATCCATCAGCAGCTATCAAATCTATCTCAAAAAATAATTCATCCTCATCACCAAATTTACCCAAGATCATATTTTGCCACATACTCCAGTTTCATTAATTCGGAAAACGTGCAGTTTGACGTTTGGGTATTTTTGATGTGCTTGTTGTGCGGCTAATAAGGGATCTTCATGAATAAAATATTCACGGCTATTTGGCTCAATTGCTATGTACCAGTTATAGTGAGTTTTAATGAGTTCTGCTTGTAACTGCTCAAAAATTATTTTACAGTTTTGAGACAATGTTTCCCGTTCAGTCTGCCATTGTGCTTTCTGTTCTTGAGTCCATTGAATTTCTGGGAAGATTCTGCCTCTGCGGACTGTATGAGTAGATTTTGTTTCTGGCATAGCTTCGTTGTGTATTAATGAAAAATATATTATTCCATTTTATCGCATTTTTTGATTAATTTATTCCAAATTGATATGTTGAAAATTATCAAGATGAAAAATTCGTAATTGATAATTATTAAATTACAAATTACGAATTTTTAATTACCTATGCTGTTAGTTTAGCTAATGCTTTTTCTACAGCTTCTAATGCTTGCTTGATTTCTGCCTCTGTGACAATGAGAGGGGGAACAAACCGCACTACTTTAGGACCTGCGGGAACAAGTAATAAACCTTCTGCCATAGCAGCTTTGACAACCTCAGCAGCAGTTAAGGGAATATCGGCTTTGATTTCCATGCCGCTAATTAAACCCCAACCGCGTACTTCTGAGATATGCTGAGGATATTGACGAGCGATCGCTCTTAATCCTTCTCGTAAATGTGCGCCCTGTTCTCTGACATTATCTAAAATATTCTCTTTTTCCAAAGTCTCACACACACTCAGCGCCACACCACAAACAAAGGGATTACCGCCAAATGTACTTGCGTGTTCTCCTGGTTCAAAAATATCGCAGAATTTCTTACTCATCATCGCACCGATGGGAATACCACCGCCCAAACCTTTCGCACTGGTGAAAATATCTGGTTCTACTCCCAAATGTTCATAACCCCATAATTTGCCACTGCGTCCCATACCAACCTGTACTTCGTCGAAAATCAACAAAATACCGGTTTCGTCGCAAATCTCCCGTAATCGCTTAAAGTAAGCAATATCTCCAGGACGAACGCCACCTTCCCCTTGCAATGGTTCAATTAAAATTGCCCCGACCCGATAATTACCTTCGTCTAATTCAGTCACAGCGGCTTCCACTGCTCTAATATCGTTGTAATTTACATAATGGAAACCAGGAACTAAAGGATCAAAATGCTTTTGATATTTTGGTTGTCCAGTGGCAGTCACAGTGGCTAAAGTCCGTCCGTGAAAACTGGCATGGGCAGTTAAAATGATTGGGTGGGCAATTTCTAGGACAGTGTGGGCATATTTCCGCGCTAGTTTAATTGCTGCTTCGTTGGCTTCAGCGCCAGAATTGCAGAAAAATACTCTATCTGCACAGGAATGATTAACAATCCATTTAGCTAATTCACCCTGTTCAGGAATATAGTACAAATTGGAAACATGATGCAATTTCTGGATTTGTCTAGTTACAGCCTCTACCATTGCTGGATGGGCGTGTCCTAGAGTACAAGTGGCAATGCCCGCGACAAAATCCAGATATTCGTTGCCCTGACTATCCCAAACACGGCAACCAGCACCCCGTTCTAAAGCCAAAGGAAACCGTCCATAAGTGGACATGACAGCCGCATCGAAGCTATCAACATCAAAAGGTGTAGATGGCATAATACCTGACTCCAAGGGGTTCGTGGCTTGTTCAATTAGAGTTTGCACGCTCACTACCGCTACTCCTGAAAAGCTTTTATCGTAATACTTTACTAGGTTCTGGGAAATATGAACAAAATTTTTGATGATTTTAGAAGAAGGAGTCAGGAGTCAGGAGTCAAGAAGAAGGAGTCAGGAGTCAGGAGTCAGGAGTCAGGAGTCAGGAGAAAAAAAGAAGGAAGAAGGAGTCAAGAAAAAAATTACCCATGATTGTGCAAATATTATTTATTGTGAATCCTTACATTAGAAGTTTTTTAATTCTTAATTCGGACTTGCTGATAGCGTAGCGTGATGTTAACCATATAAATATAAAACCTTGATAAATCAAGAGTTATAGGGAAATAAAATGTGAATAAGGTGCAAGGAATAATCTTTAAAACTATCAAAAAACTATCACTTTCTCATATTCTTCCTTATTCCTTATTCCTTATTCCTTATTCCTTATTTCTTCTTTCTTCCTCCTGACTCCTGACTCCTGACTCCTGAACTCCTAATTTTTAATTGCCTGTGTATTCTACCCTTGAACAAAAATATCAACGGATTCAAAAAGAATTAATGGCTGGGGCGCTTGCTTTAGCTGGTATTTTCCTAATCGGGACTTTATGGTATTCCCTGGTTGAGGGCTGGAAATGGGAAGATGCAGCTTACATGACTGTAATTACTCTAGCAACTGTCGGTTATGGAGAAACTCACCCATTAGGTAGTCGAGGGCGTTTATTTACCATTGTCTTAATTTTAATGGGTGTGGTGAATCTTACTTATATTGTTAATAGATTTACAGCCGCAGTCATTGAAGGTTATTTTCTAGAAGGAATTCGACTCCGACAACAAAGGCGTTTAATGGAATCATTATCAGAACATTATATTATCTGTGGATTTAGTCGCACTGGGCGACAAATTGCTAAGGAATTTCAGGCTGAAGCTGTTTCTTTTGTCATTATTGATTCGGAACTTGAATCTGTCCAAAAAGCTCAGGAAATTGGTTACATTGTTTTTCAAGGTGATGCGACGTTAGATGATACTTTGTTAAAAGTTGGTATTACTAAAGCAATTTGTATTGTGGCGGCTTTACCTTCAGATGCGGAAAATTTATATACTGTTTTATCAGCAAAAACTCTGAATCCAGACATTCGAGCGATCGCTCGCGCTAGTACGGAAGAAGCGGTACAAAAGTTACAGCGTGGTGGTGCAGATGCCGTAATTTCACCGTATATTACTGGCGGCAAACGCATGGCAGCAGCAGCCCTCAGACCGCAAATTTTAGACTTTGTAGATGGGATGCTTTCTGGTACAGACCGTCAGTTATATATGGAAGAATTTTTACTAGATTCCGATAGGTGTCCCTTCGTTGGTCAAAGTTTACAAAGAGCGAAATTGCGATCGCAATCAGGCGCATTAGTTCTGGCAATTCGTCGTCTTGATGGTAAACTCATTGGTGGTCCCACTGGAGATACTGTTTTAATGTCGGGAGATACATTAATTTGTATGGGTACGGCTGAACAATTACGGGATTTAAATCAAATTCTTGGTCCGATTAATTCTATTCCCCTCAAACGTCCGAAAAATAGCTAAAAGCAGACTTATTTTGCAAGTTGGAAGATGGTAGAATTACTGTGTCTTTTTTGTATAACTTGCAAAATCATGAAACTAGCTTTAGTAGCGGCCACTATTTTTACCTTGACTTTAGGATTGTACACACCAAAAGTTACTGCTGCACCTGCAAAAACACCCAAGACTTTTACAGAATGGTGTCAAAAAAAAGCCAGTTTACCTCAACAGACCAGAGGAACGGTAGAAGCATTATTAAAAGTTGCCAAAACACAAAATTGTAGTCAAGCTAATCAAATGTTGACTAAATTGACTTCTCTTAACCTTTTAAAAAATAAAATCAGGGATATCAAACCTTTGTCTAGTCTGACTAATTTGACTTCTCTTGACCTTCGGGAAAATCAAATCAGCGACATAAAACCTTTGTCCAATCTGACTAATTTGACTTATCTTTCCCTTTGGGAAAATCAAATCAGCGACATAAAACCTTTGTCCAATCTGACTAATTTGACTAAACTTTTCCTTTATACAAATCAAATCAGCGACATAAAACCTTTGTCTAGTCTGACTAAATTGACTGAACTTTACCTTTCGGAAAATCAAATCAGTGATATCAAACCTTTATCTAGTTTGACTAAATTGACTTTGCTTTACCTTTCAAAAAATCAAATCAGCGATATTAAACCTTTGTCTAGTTTGACTAAATTGACTGAACTTTACCTTTCGGAAAATCAAATCAGTGATATCAAACCTTTGTCTAATCTGACTAATTTGACTGAACTTTACCTCGATAATAATCAAATCAGCGATATTAAACCTTTGTCTAGTCTGACTAATTTGAATTCTCTTGTCCTTTCAAAAAATCAAATCAGTGATATCAAACCTTTGTCTAGTTTGACTAATTTGAATTCTCTTGTCCTTTCAAAAAATCAAATCAGCGATATTAAACCTTTGTCTAGTTTGACTAAATTGACTGAACTTTACCTTTCGGAAAATCAAATCAGTGATATCAAACCTTTGTCTAATC
>NZ_JAQMTJ010000291.1:0-12201 GCF_028330815.1 Dolichospermum lemmermannii CS-548 | reverse complement strand
TATGGCGCGGTGGAACCACACTGATCCCTTCCCGAACTCAGAGGTGAAACGCTGCTGCGGCGACGATAGTTTAGGGGTAGCCCTCCGTGAAAATAGCTCGATGCCAGGTTTAATATTTACAACTACAAAGCCTCCTCTATTCTTTTAGAGGGGGTTTTGTTTTTTGGGTTGTTATTTACTCAAAGCGATTTGAGGTAAAACCTGATTTAATTTACCACTACGATAACCTTCTAAATCTAAGGTGACATAGATAAATCCCCAAGTTTGAAATGCAGATACTAGAGTTGGTAAATCTGTGTTCGAGACAAAATCTTTAATTTTATCTGGTGATAATTCAATTCTGGCTGTATCACCTTCGGAACGGACTCGTAAATTTTGCCACCCTAAATTTCGCAAATAAATTTCGGCTCTTCCTACTCGCTGCAATTTGGCTATGGTAATTTCTTCACCATAGGGAAAGCGCGAACTTAAACAGGGTTGAGCGGGTTTATCCCACCAAGGTAAACCTAATTGTTGGGAAATTTGCCGAACTTCGGCTTTAGTCACGCCAATTTCTGCTAAAGGCGATCGCGCACCTCTTTCTTTTGCAGCTTGAATTCCGGGACGATAATCATGTAAATCGTCTGCATTTACACCATCTACCACATAGGGATAACCTAGTTCTAAAGCCAAAGGTTTGAGGGTGTCGTGTAATTCACTTTTACAAAAATAACAACGATTTACTGGGTTAGATGTGTAATTAGGATTGTCCATTTCCTGTGTTTGGACAATTTTATGAGATATTCCGATAGTTGCGGCTTGAATTTTCGCGTCTTCTAATTCTTCTGGTAATAGAGAAGGAGAAACCGCAGTTACAGCCAAAGCGCGATCGCCTAACACATCATAAGCAATCTTAGCCACCAATGTACTATCAACCCCCCCAGAATAGGCTATTAAAGCCTGTTCCATTTCTGTAAATAACTCTTTTAACTGCTCTAGTTTTTCTGTCCAACTCATTCTACTAAAACCCCGTAATGCCTAACCACTTCTATTTTAATCATTAGTTATTCTTAGATCACGAATATTTTCGAGAATTTATTACCCAATATGTCAACTACCGATGATAATATTCTTCATAATCTATGCTTTACTTACTATTGAGTGAATTACAAAGATGAGATAAAATGTCATAAACTTAGCTAATTTTTCTTGAGAACTATGAGAATTAAACAGTTAAAAATGCAATCTTTTCGCGGAATTGGTGATTTAACAATAGATTTTGATGAAAAAGAACCAACAGTATTTATTGGTATTAATGGTGTAGGTAAATCAAGTATTCTTGATGCTATTTGTTTATTACTTTCTTATTTTATTCACTGGATAGGAGGTACTGTTGATTCTGAGAACGTTAAAACATTTAATGAATTTGATATTGCTAATAAAAATATTATTACAAAATTGGATATTAAAATATCATATCGTGGAGAAGATAGTTGGACAATTTACCGAGAACGCGATGGAGTTACCAAAGTATCAGGACACGAAAAGAGACAAAATGCTTGTGATGGGATTTGGAGACATTGGTATAATGAGCCACAATATAATATACCTCTAATAGTTTATTATCCTACTAATCGAGCAGTGATTGATATTGATTTAGAAGTTCCTATTCAGTCTGAATTTAAACAAATAGATTCTTATGATAAAGCTCTAGCAGGTGGTAGGATTAGCTTTTCTCATTTATTTCAGTGGTTTAGAAATAGAGAAGATATAGAAAGTGAATTACGTCTAGAAAATAATTCTGATTATCGAGATAAACAATTAGAAGCAGTTAGACAAGCCATATCTTCATTAATGCCGAATTTTACTAAATTGCGTGTACGTCGTTCTCCTTTGAGAATGACATTACAAAAAGATGGAGAAGAATTAATAGTTAATCAATTATCAGATGGGGAAAAGTGCTTATTAGCAATGGTAGGAGATTTAGCGAGAAGATTAGCTATTGCTAACCCAGGGTTAGAAAATCCTCTTGATGGTTTCGGAGTAGTTTTAATTGATGAAATTGAATTACATTTACATCCAAAATGGCAAAGAGAAATTATCCCAGCTTTAACTAGAACATTTTCCAAGTGTCAATTTATAGTTACTACTCATTCTCCTCAAGTGATTAGTCAAATTAAACCTCAAGGAATTTATATTCTAGAAAAAACAGATACAGGTATAATTGCTAAACGTCCTGAAAGTTCCTATGGTAGAGATAGTAATCAAATATTAGAAGATTTAATGGATGTTCCTGAACGTCCACAGGAAATTAAAGATCCTTTGCTAGAGTTGTTTAGATTAATTGATGAAGGAAACTTAGAAGCTGCTAAAGAATTGAGAAGAGAGTTAGCTGAAATAATTGGTGAAGATGAAGCACAATTTGTAAAAGCGGATATTTTAATTAGGAGAAAAGGACTTTTACGTAAATGAAATATATTCAAAAAAGTGCAGAACCAACTAGTTTATCTACATGGAAAATCAAGCAAGGTGCTAAAATTCCTACTTGGAAAAGTTTTGGAAGAACTGTAGTTAAAGGTCAGCTTTTAGAAATTTTATTAAAAGAACAAGGTTATATTTGTTGTTATTGTGGTGTTGCTATAGATAAAGGAAGTTGTCATATTGAACATTTTAAACCTCAAGGTATAGATGAAACTGTGAAATTTGATTATTTTAATCTTATAGTTTCCTGTCAAGGAGAAGATCAACAACCCCGTGTTCCTGTACATTGTGGACATCAAAAAGATAATTGGTATGATGAAAAGTTGTTAGTTTCACCGTTAATAGCAAATTGTGCAGAGTTTTTTAAATGTTCTGCTGCTGGTGAAATTTTACCGACAGAAGAAACTATTAAAAAACTTGCTGCTGAAACAACAATAGAAAAATTAGCTTTGAATATTCCCAAGTTACAAAGAATGCGTAAAGCTGCAATTGATGCGGAATTAGAATTATTAGCAGATGAGGATTTTAATGAAGAGGAAATCAGGAATATTATTAAGGATTATTTAGAATTGAATAATGACGGAAAGTATCAACCATTTTGTGCTGCCATTGTTTATATTTTGGAAAATTATTATTTGTAATCATTAAAAATGACAGACACATCTACAGATAATCAAGATAATCTGACAAATATATCAAAAATATTATGGGATAACCGTTTAAAACCTGACAATTCTTGGAAAGATAACCCTAAATGTAGTGAAATACAGCAAAAATTATTACTTTTTAACCCTAATCATCCTGACAATCCAGAACATATTGATAAAGTTATTAAATGCGTAATTAGAGGAGTGCGTCTTACAGAAGAAGCGATTAATTGGTATGAACCTTCTATTGGAGATACTCAAAAGCGCGGAGACATAGATAAGATAAGGGGAGTTCAATGGCGACTTGTAATTGCCTATAGTGGATTTGAAATTACGACTAAAGCATTAATGAATAATTTCGAGAGAGGAAAACCTCTAGATATTCCTAACTTTATCAAAATGTGCAGTCTGCCAATTTACAATCCTCTTGATACACCAAATCCCAAGAAAAAAGAAAATCTTGATAAATGGCTTGCAAAAGATCAAGATGCAATTGCTGAATTTCTGTCAGTAACTGCTGGGGATAAAAAAATCATTGAACGTTGGATTATTAAAGCTAATTCTATTTCTTCTTGGGAGGAAGCTCTTAAACTTGCTAAAGCTCTAAGAAACGCATCCGCGCATGGGTTTCTTTCGGCAAAAAAAGTTCAGGATTGGCAACTTAAGCCAGGATTGTCTACTCTTGCTGATAACTTGGGTGAAATTATGGCTGCTGGATTAAAAAAATTGATTTAGTAAATTGAATAAGATCCTCAACTCCTTAGAGAAGTCGGGGATCTGAACTTTTTCATTATTAAAAACATGGGTATTGACATTTGCTACTTAAATATGTATTCTTTAAAAGAATGTATATAAAATTTACTTGTAAACACAAGTAAGGCTTAAAACTTAAAACGGATTGAGAACCCGTAAGAGGGATCGGATTGAGAATCTGAAAGGGATATCAAATCTATTCCGAATATATACATGGTAAAACTTAGCTTTTAAGCTTTAAAACTAGCTTTTAAGTTTTAAGATAAGAATACACGGTGAACTCATGGCATCAAGCATAATAACCACCGTGTATTTCCCATTGGTGTCATAAAAAATGGTGAATAAAAAAATACCCGACTTCTTTAAGCAGTTGGATATCTGAGTTTTTAGTGATATGTTCAAAAAATAGATATTGACGTTTGCTATTTAACTGTTTATAATTAGTAGTTAAGAAATATGCGGTGAACTCATGGCATCAAACATAGTAGCCACCGTATATTTTTCAGCTTTTAATCAAAAATTAAATAAGTAAATAGCTTCGATTGCGATACCAGCATTACTGTAAAAATAGACCCATGATAAATGTCCAGAAAAGACATCTTCCATGATTTAGTCAAAGATGCCCTCACTCAAGATGGTTGGACTATCTCTGATGATCCTCTATACTTAAGTATCGGCAATTTGAATATTCAAATTGACTTAGGGGCTGAATGTCTGATTGGTGCAGAGAAAGATCGTCAAAAAATCGCCGTTGAAGTGAAAAGCTTCCTCAGAGCTTCAAAAATTACAGATTTCTATGGTGCTTTGGGACAATATCTATCTTACAAAATTGCCCTAGAGGAAAACGAACCAGATCGCATATTATATCTAGCAGTTCCCGATTCAACATATCAGTCATTATTTGGAGAAGTTCTCATCCAAAAAGTCCTACAAAACTATCCTGTTAAACTAGTTGTCTATGATGAAGTAACAGAGGTAATAAAATTATGGATAAACTAAATTACTATCGCCAATTTTTGCGAGAATTTCTCACGCAATACGCAAATTACGGCTCAGAAGATCAAAATATGGAAACCCAATTGATCTTTGATACAGAAAATGATCATTACCTTTTATTGCGAACTGGTTGGGATAAAAAACGCCGAATTCATTCCTGTATATTTCATTTTGATATCAAAGATGGAAAAATCTGGGTTCAAGAAAATAATACAGATATTGATGTTGGTGAAGAACTAGAAGAAATGGGAATCTCTAAACAAGAAATTGTCATAGGTTTTCATTATCCCGCACTGCGACAACATTCAGAATATGCTGTTTCTTAATTTGAAATTTAGCATTTAAAATATCTGACGATAAGCAGTATAATAATATAGATATATTAAGGAGTTTACATATTCTATGCCAACTATTAAACAAAGATTTACTGTAATTATTGAAAAAGAAGACAATGGGTATGTTTCCCTTTGTCCAGAATTAGATATTGCTAGTCAAGGAGATACCATTGAAGAATCAAAAGATAATTTAAAAGAAGCAATTGAATTATTTTTAGAATTTGCTTCACCTTCAGAAATAAAAAATCGTCTCAAAAGCGAAATTTTTATTACTAATTTGGAGGTTTCTGTTGGGTAAATTACGCGTACTATCAGGTAAAGAAATCTGTAAAATTTTACAAGATAATGGCTTTACAGAAGTTAGACAAAAAGGAAGTCATATTGTTATGCAAAAAGTAATAGAAGACTCTACTCTCACTGCTATTGTACCTAATCACTTATCTGTTAAACTTGGTACATTAATGTCAATTATTCGACAATCTCAACTACCTCGTTCTTTATTTGAATAATAATTTTATCGAAAATCTATCTCAAATCACTATGACACAACAACCGATACAAGTAATTGGCGGCGGACTCGCAGGAACAGAAGCAGCATGGCAAATAGCCCAAGCCGGCGTGCCTGTGATTCTCCACGAGATGCGCCCTAAACGGTTCAGTCCTGCCCATCATACCGAAAATTTGGCAGAATTGGTCTGTAGTAACTCCTTTGGGGCTATGGCCAGCGATCGCGCTGCCGGTCTATTACACGAAGAACTCCGCCAACTCGGTTCTATTGTCATCTCCAAAGCAGATGAACACGCAGTCCCTGCTGGTGGGGCTTTGGCGGTAGACAGAGGACAATTTGGCGAAGATCTAACCCAAACCTTAGCAAATCATCCTTTAATTGATTTCCGACGCGGTGAAGTTAAAGAAATTCCCGAAGGTATCGTTGTATTAGCTTCTGGACCTTTAACCAGTCCCGATTTAGCCGCAGATTTACAGCGATTTACGGGGATGGAATATCTCAACTTTTTTGATGCTGCGAGTCCAATTATTGTCGGAGATTCTATCAATAAAGATATTGCATTTATGGCTTCTCGTTATGATAAAGGTGAGGCAGCTTATCTAAATTGTCCGATGAATAAAGAGCAGTATTTACAATTTCGATCAGCACTTTGTCAAGCAGAACAAACGGAATTAAAAGACTTTGAAAAAGAAACAGCGAAATTTTTTGAAGCTTGTTTACCAATTGAAGAAATGGCGAGAAGAGGTGAAGATACCATGCGTTATGGACCTCTCAAACCAGTGGGTTTATCTGATCCTCGCAATGGAGAACGTAACTATGCGGTAATTCAATTACGACAAGAAGATAAAGCCGGTCAACTTTGGAATATGGTCGGATTTCAAACTAATTTGCGGTGGGGTGAACAAAAAAGAGTTTTTCAAATGATACCTGGATTGGAAAAAGCCGAGTTTGTCAGATTAGGAGTAATGCACCGCAATACTTTTTTAAATGCACCGCAGTTGATGTCTGCAAGTTTGCAATTTAAAGAACGTCCAACTTTACTAGCTGCGGGACAATTAATAGGAACAGAAGGTTATACTGCTGCATCTGCTGGAGGTTGGTTAGCGGGAACAAATGCAGCGCGGTTGGCTTTAGGAAAAGAACCCCTAATTTTACCTATTACAACGATGATGGGGGCATTATTTGAGTTTATCAGATCCGCTGCACCAAAACATTTTCAACCGATGGCTCCTAATTTTGGAATTGTGCCAGATTTGGGTGTGAAAATTAAGAGTAAACCGGAAAAATACGGACGTTACCGCGATCGCTCTTTGGCAGATTTAGCAACTTGGAAAATGGAAAATTTAGCCGTTTAAATTAATAGGAGGAAGTGTTTTAATCTTTCTCCTTCAACATCACTAAACCATGTATTCCCACTGCTGTAATCACACCTCCCAATAATCCCCAAGTAGCATCAGCAAAAACATTAATTCGATGGGCTAAAGCTCGATGATATGCAAATTGTAAAGTTCTTTCATTAGGCTTTTCCTCTTTTACCAATTTTTCTAAATAATTTTCAGCTTTTATTAGTGCGTCATAATCAGTACCAAAATAATAAAGGGATATCAATACTACCAAGAAACCAGGGATGGCTAAAGTAAGTAATAAAATTCCTGGGCGTGTCTTCATAAAAACGATATTATTAAATACCAACTAACAACTGATGAAAAAGACAAGCTGACTGCTACCAACGCATCTATCGAGGAAAAAATGCCAGCGTGGATAGTCGTTTTTCTCATTCTATCAATATTACCTATTTGGGGAACATTATTTATCCATAAAACTTGTTGATTTACTAAATTTCTACAATTTGGCTTTCTTTTCCGTTAAATTCAAGGTTAGAATGACAAAATTAAATTGTGGTTGAAACTAGAAAAAATTGCTAAAACAACTAACTAACAACGTGTTTCCCGGTTCAGTTATCAAATTAGATAACGGCTTGACATTCATTCACCAAGAAATATCCACTACACCCGTAGTCATAGCTGACGTTTGGGTGCGTGCGGGAGCTAACCTAGAACCAGAACCTTGGTTTGGAATGGCACATTTTCTAGAACACATGATTTTCAAAGGTACACCAAACTTGCTGCCTGGAGAATTTGATTATCATATTGAAAAAATTGGTGGTGTGAGTAATGCCGCTACCAGCCACGATTATGCCCATTATTCGATTACAACCGCTGCTAATTACCTAGAGCATACTCTACCACATTTGGGAGAATTACTCCTGAATGCAGCCATTCCTGACGATGAATTTATCAGAGAACGGGATGTGGTGCTAGAAGAAATCCGTTCTTACAACGATGATCCTGATTGGGTAGGTTTTCAATCTCTTGTTAAAAATATTTACCAAAACCATCCTTACGGACGTTCTGTGCTAGGAACTGAGCCAGAATTAATGCAGCATTCCCCCGAAGCTATGCGCTGTTTTTATCGCAGTTATTACCAACCAGAAAATATGACTGTGGTTGTGGTGGGGGGAATTGGTGAAAAAGCTGCGAGGGACTTGGTAAACCGGACATTTGTAGATTTTCCGCAACGTGATCATTGTCCCCAATTTACCAAAATTGTAGCACCGGTAATTTCAGGAATTCGTCGTCATGAGTTAATTTTACCTAGACTGGAACAAGCGCGGTTAATTATGGGTTGGAAAGTGCCAGGAGTAGAAGAATTTCGGGCTGTTCATGGTTTAGAATTATTATCAGCACTGTTAGGAGAAGGGAGAATTTCTCGATTAGTATCTGATTTGCGGGAAGAAAAGCAACTTGTTCAAGACTTATGCTGTGATTTCTCTTTACAACAAGAATCAAGTTTATTTACAATTACGGCTTGGTTGGAATCAGAATATCTGGAACGCGTTGAAGAGTTGATTTGTGATCATTTACAAGAATTGCAAAATCAAGAAATTAGCAAGCCAGAACTAAATCGTATTCAGCGGTTTTTATGTAATGATTATGCCTTTTCTACAGAAACACCAGATCAGCTAACTAATTTTTATGGTTATTATCATACCATTGCTAACGCTGAATTAGCTGTTACCTATCCCCAAGAAATCCAGTCTTTCAATCCTCAAGAACTGCAAAAATTAGCTCAACAATATCTTTCCCCAGCTAATTATGCTGTGACAATTCTCAAACCTTGTTAATTATTAAGTAAAAAATGCAAACTATTAATAGTCGCTCTCTGATTCATCGCACCGTATTAAGTAATGGCATTGTTTTATTAGTCTCAGAAAATCAAGCTGCTGATATTATTGCGGGACGGATTTTTATTCGCGCTGGTAGTTGTCATGAACAGCGAGAAAAAGCTGGTTTAGCGCATTTGTTATCAGCAGTAATGACAAAGGGATGTGATGGTTTATCGAGTTTAGAAATTGCCGAAAAAGTTGAATCTGTGGGAGCTGGTTTAGGTACAGATGCAGCCACAGATTATTTTTTGCTATCGTTGAAAACAGTAACTGCTGATTTTATTGATATTTTAACATTGGCTGGACAATTATTGCGATCGCCTACCTTTCCCGAAAACCAAATAGAATTAGAAAAGCGATTAGCAATCCAAGATATTCGTTCCCAAAAGGAGCAACCTTTTGGACTGGCTTTTGAACAACTGCGTCAGGTAATGTACCCAAATCATCCCTACTCCATGTCAGTTTTAGGTGATGAAACAACCATGAGCAGCATTACCCGTGATGACTTAGTAGAATATCACCAAACTCATTTCCGTCCTGATAATATTGTGATTAGCATTGCTGGACGCATTACACCAGCACAAGCAGAGAAATTAGTAAATAAGATTTTTGGTGATTGGCAAATACCAAATTCCACCAAACCTACTCTTAATTTACCACCAATTACTGGATCACCTAAATCTTGCCTGAAACCCTTAAATACACAACAATCAATTATCATGTTGGGTTATTTAGGACCATCAGTAACTAACCCAGAATATGCAGCCCTCAAGTTACTTGCTACCTATTTAGGGAATGGTCTTTCTAGTCGTTTATTTGTAGAATTGCGAGAAAAGCAAGGTTTAGCTTATGACGTATCTGCTATTTATTCGACTCGACTTTTTCCCGCTTCCTTCGTGGTTTATATTGGGACAGCACCGGAAAACACCAAAGTTGCTTTTAATGGACTTCGCCAAGAAGTAGAATTATTATCTACCACCGAACTGTCAGCAGAAGCATTACAAACTGCTAAAAACAAAATTATCGGTCAATATGCGTTGGGTAAACAAACTAATGGACATATTGCACAGATATATGGTTGGTATGAAATTTTGGGTTTAGGAATTGAATTTGATCAAAAGTTTCCCGAATTAATTAATAATGTCACTGCAACGGAGGCAATGACAAACGCTTGTAAATATTTACAAGCACCATACTTATCTCTCGTTGGACCAGAAGAAGCCATTCAGACAGCTACTTTCTAAAACCTTAAATTGCGTAGGTTGGGTTGACGTCAGGAAACCCAACAAAATCAAGTCTTGGAAATATTCGATTATGTTTTATCTTCACACCAAAAAGATTAAAGGCAAACAAAGCGATCGCCACAGGGTAAGATCAGCATCGGAAAGTTATACAAAAATTCTATGAAATTTAGTTTGATAGCAAGTATTCCCAACTACATGAGCGCAAATTCTTGGTATTGCTTACTCTTGTTAACCACCACACCCGCGTTAATTAGTTCCTCTGCTTTTATATCAACAGCAGCACCGGTTAAAATTGCCCAAGTCAACACAGAAGTTAAAATTAATCGTCCTCCTCTAAACTTAGGTAGTCAGGGTGAACGAGTTACAGAACTTCAAGCCGCTTTGAAGATTTTGGGCTTTTATTCAGGTGCTGTGGATGGTACATATCAACAAAGTACCATTATTGCCGTTGCCCAATTTCAGCAAGCTGCTGGCCTAAATCCCACTGGTAATGTAGATAATATCACTTGGCAAAAACTGTTTCCCAGCCCATCAAATATTATTACTTCCGCACCTAATGCTGCCAGTAGTTTTACGACTGTTCCTACCCAACCGACCAGATTCACAAAACCACTGACTACTAAACGCACCACCAATCAGCCTAATTCTAGTATTCAACCCACTCCTCTCAATCAACAAATGCCCGGTATTCAATATACTCCCCAAGGATGGCCAATTTTACATTTAGGTACAAGTGGACCGGAAGTAATTAAATTGCAAAAACAACTCAAAATCCTGGGGTTTTTAAATGGTAAAATAGATGGAGATTTCGGAAGATCCACAGAAGCCGCAGTCAAAGCTGCTCAAACTCGTTATGGTTTAAAACCTGATGGTGTTGTCGGTGGTGGTACATGGAAAGTGTTCTTGAACCGCACTTCCCAGTCACGTTAATCTTGTTCTCGTCATCAAACTATGAAGCACTTTCTTTTAACTTGGATAGGGACTGCGGTAGCATTATTAATTACGGCTAAAATTGTTCCGGGAATCATTCTCACTAGTTTTGTTGCTGCCTTAATTGCCGCTGTTGTGATTGGTTTAGTAAATGCCATTGTGCGACCAATTTTGCAGATTTTAGCATTTCCCATCACCTTAATTACTTTGGGTTTATTCACCCTAGTGATTAATGCCTTAACGCTATGGTTTGCCAGTGCGATAACTCCCGGTTATGGTTTTGAAATTCGGGGTTTTATTCCTGCTTTTTTAGGTTCAATTGTTTTATCAATTGTTTCTGGTATTATTAATCAGATTGTTAATGCAGTTGATTAAAATATCAGGTTTTCACTTTTAGCAACGGCTACTGTGATTGTTGCTGGTGCTTCTGGTAATCGGAAAATCTGTTTAGGAACTAATAACATTATTTCCTTAGATGTGATTTCTGAAGCTGCAAGAATCGCGGAAGCCTCTGCTACGCTAGATGTTCCCACTAACTTAGTAATAGTATTATTAGGATTGGGAACAAATACATTATTTAAAAGTTCCGCACTAAAGGTTTTTAAAGGTAGTTTTTCTAAGTTACAAAATTCCAATAAACCAATTTCTGAGGCTTTTTTATCAATAGTTGCAATTCCAGCTATTTCATGATATATAAGTTGATTTTCCTGAAAAACTTTTTTGATTACTAAATTAATTAATTGTTGGGAAATTCCTTTTTGACAACCAATTCCTACCCATAATTTTTTTATAACCATATTATCCACTTTCTTTGACAACACTAATAAATGGGGTTTAGAAATAGCGGGCAAGATGCCCGCACTACAAGATTGATAATATTTCTCCAGAAAAATGGCAAAGGTATTGCTATTTAGGGCTTGCTGAAAAAGTCTTTTCGTGAGGGCTAGGAGTCAGGAGTCACCGAGTCAGGAGTCAGGAGGAAGAATTAGAAGGAGAGAAGAATAGTCTCAAATTTCAGAAAGTGATAGGTTTTTAATGGTTTCAATCCTTATTCCTTGCACCTAATTCACTTTTTTAACCGGGAAACTCTTAATCTATCTAG